>NZ_JBJLSF010000003.1:0-118230 GCF_050871885.1 Kineococcus aridisoli
GCCGGCCGTTGAGGGCGCCAAGCACCGCCGGCGCGGCGGGGCCGCCGGGGCGGGCGCCCCCGGCCGCGGGACCGGCCGCGGGACCGGCCCGCCGGGCCGGGCGGGCGGCGGCGTACGCCTCCTCGCGCTGGCGGCGCAGCCGCGCCGTCAGCGAGCCGCGGCGCACCCGCGAGGACGCCGCGCGGCGGACCTTGCGGCGGATCTCCTCGGCGGCCTCGGACATGTTCATCGACACCGTGCCGCCGGGTTTGGCGACGTAGTCCACGGCGCCCAGCTCGAGGGCCTCCAGGGTGGCCACGGCCCCCCGCTCGGTGATCGAGGAGACCATGACCACCGGGACGGGGCGCTCGTCCATGATCCGCGACAGGCACGTCAGCCCGTCCATGACGGGCATGTTGACGTCGAGGGTGACCACGTCGGGTTCCTCGCGCGCCAGGACGTCGAGGGCGTCCTCGCCGTTGCGGGCGAGGACGACCTCCACGTCGCCGTCGGCGGTGAGCATGGTCTTCAGGGCCTTGCGCATGAGCGCGGAGTCGTCGACGACGAGCACCTTCAGGTGCGTTGCGACCACCGGGACGGCTCCCGCGCTCAGGCCGCGGTGGTCGCGGCCGGCACCTCGTCCGCCAGCTGCGCGACCTGGGCGCGGCCCAGGAGCTGGGAGGGCTCGAGGACGAGCAGCATGCGCTCCGAGCGCGGCAGGTTCGCCACCCGGGTGACGACCTCGGCCTGCTCGGGCGACAGCTCGGGGGCGGACTCCAGCTCGGCGCCGGAGACCCGCAGCACCTCGGCGACGGAGTCGACGACGAAACCCGTGCGGACGCCCTTGATGATGAGCACCACGATGCGCTGGCGCTCGTCGCGGGCGCTGCGCTCCAGGCCCAGGCGGGTGCGCAGGTCCACGACCGGCAGCACCGCACCGCGCAGGTTGACCAGGCCCTCGACGAAGTCGAGGGTCTTGGGCACGCGGATCAGCGTCTCCGGCACGCGGATGATCTCCTGCACGGCGTCGACCGCCACGCAGTACTCCTCGCCCTGCAGGCGGAAGACGACGAGCAGCTCGTCGTCGCCCCGGCCGTCGTCCACCACGTCGTCCTCCTGCTCGTCGCGGGTGCGGGTGACCACCGCGTTCTCGGTGTCGAGGTCGGCGAGGGCGCCGACGTCGACGAGGGAGTCGGCCGACAGCACCGACACCAGGCGCTTGCCGTCCTCCAGCCGGCACACCGACTGCACCTCGCGGCTGCGCCCGCCGCCGGAGACCACGTGCGGCAGCGCGCCGACGAGCTCGGCCGGCACCCGCAGCACCTCGCGGACGGTGTCCATGACGACGCCCACGAGGGACTCGCGGCCCTCGCGCTCGACCGTCACGACGACGATGCGGTTGTGCGCCTGCAGCGCCGGCACCTCCAGCCCGAACACCTGGCGCAGGCTGACGACGGGCAGCAGCCCGCCGCGCAGGTCCATGACCCCCAGCACGCGGGCGGCCGCGTTCGGCACGGCCGTGACGCGCTCGGGGGCCTGGACGATCTCCTGCACGCGGTCGATGGGCAGCGCGTACTCCTGGCCGTCGACGGCGAAGCTCACCAGCTCCAGGGTGTCGGAGGAGTCCTCCTCGACCACGGCCGAGGTGGGCGACCAGCCGCCCGCGCCGCCGGTGCCGGCGACCTTGCGCGCCAGGTCGGCGAACTCGCTGCGCACCAGGCGCTGGACGTCCAGCACCGTGGTCATGCGCCCGGCGCCGCCCTTGCCGGAGGCCGGCTTGAGGACCGCGGCCAGCAGCTCGGAGCGCACGGTGCCCTGCACGCCCTCGGCGCTCTCCAGCTGGTCCGCCTCCACCGACACGACGGCGGTGACGCGGTCCACCACGAGGCCGAGGGTCGCCCCGGCGGCCTCGACGACGACGACGCGGGTGGCCTCGTCGTGGCCGGTGGCGGACAGCCCGCAGCAGGCGCGCAGGCTCACCACCGGCAGCACGCGGCCGCGCAGGTTGGCCAGGCCCTCCAGCGCCGCCGGGCCCAGCGGGACCCGGATCAGCTCGGGCATGCGGATGATCTCCTGCACGCGCTCCATGTGCAGCGCGTAGGACTCCCCCGCCATCTCGAACGTCACGAAGTCGCTCGCGACGTCGGCCTCCTCCCCGCCGGTCCCACCGGTCTCGCCGGTGGGCGCGCCTGCCGGCGTCGCGGGGAGCTCCTCCTCGAGGAGGGTTTCCACGGTGCTCATCGCACTCCTCGTTCGACGGGTCCGGTCAGGGCTGCTGCAGCTCGTCGGCGAGGGCGGCGATCTCCTCGATCGCGGTGGCGAGCTCCTCGGCGCCGGTGGACTGCTGGCGGGCGGCGGCGGAGGCCTGGGTCGACAGGGCGTCCGCCTGGTTCGCCGCGGCGGAGATCTGGTCCAGCGCGGTCTTCACCTGCGAGAGCGCGGAGGCGATCTCGGCGCTGGCGGCGCGGACCTCCTCGTTGCCGGCGCGGACCTGCGCCATGTCGCGCTCGACCTCGACGAGGCGGGCGGTGCTGGCCTTGGCGCGCTCGACCTCGACGAGGGCCTGGCGGGAGGTCTCCTCCAGGTCCGCGCGCACGGCGGCGATGCGGTCCTGGACCTCCTTGACGAGGTCCTTGATGCGCTCGGCGTTGTCGGCGGAGTCGCGGGCCAGGTTGCGGATGTCGGTGGAGACGACCGCGAACCCCTTGCCGTACTCACCGGCGCGCGCGGACTCCACGGACCCGTTGACGGCCAGCATGTTCGTCTGGATGGAGACGTTGGCGATGGCGTCGACGATCTTGTCGATCTTGCGGGAGACGATCTCCAGCTCGACGACCTGCTTGACGCTGTCCTTGGCGGCCGCGGACGCGGCGGTGATCGCGGTGATCATCGCGTCGACGGCGTCCTTGTTGGTCGCCAGCTGGGCGATCATCTCGCCGGCCTTCTCCACGGCCACGCCCGCGCGGGTCTCGGCCAGCTGCGCGCCGGACTCGATCTGGTTGATGGCGCTGGAGGACTCCTGCGTCTTGGCCGACTGGGCCTGCGCCCCGCTGGAGATCTCGGTGATGGCCTGGGAGATCTGCGCCGCGGCGCGGTTGATCTCCTCGGCGGCGGCGGCCAGCTCCTCGGCGGAGGCGGCGACCTCCTCGGCGCTCTTGCCGATGTCGGCGGAGCCGCGCAGCTCGTCGGCGATCTCCGAGAGCTGCTCGGCGGCCTGCTCGCTCTGCTGCAGCGCGGCGCCCTGCTGGTCGACGGTCTGCAGGACCTCCTCGGCGGCGGCGGACTGCTGCTCGGCGGCGGCGGCGATCTCCTCGGCGCGCAGCTGCGCGTCCTGCGAGGCGCGCTCGGCCTGGCCGGCGGCGGTCGCGATCTCGCCGGCGCCTTCGAGGATCACGCTCATGTCGTCGCGGATCTGCGCGAGCTGCGCGGTGACGGCGCGGCCCTTCTCGACCTCACCGCGGGAGGTGTCGGCGGAGGCCTGCACGCCCTCGGCGACGGAGGTGACGCCGGCGCGGATGGAGTCGATGAGCTCGCGGATCTGGCTGGCGGAGCGCTCGGAGGTCTCGGCCAGGGTCCGCACCTCGTCGGCGACGACGGCGAAGCCCTTGCCGTGCTGGCGGGCGCGGGCGGCCTCGATGGCGGCGTTGAGGGCCAGCAGGTTCGTCTGGTCGGCGATGCGCGCGACGGCGGCGACGATGGTGCCGATCTCCTCGGCCTGCTTCTCCAGCTCGGTGATCATCTCCACGGAGGTGGTCTGGCGGTCGGCGGCCTCGCCGACGTTGGCGACCAGGCCGGAGATGCCCTCGGCGGTCTCGCCGAGCAGCGCCTGCAGCTTGGTGGTGGTCTCCTGCACGCGCTTGCTGGTCTGCTGCTGGGTGCGGATGCGCCCGGCGACCTGGTTGGTGGCGGCCAGCGACTCCTGGGTGGCGCCCGAGGCCTCCTCGGCGCCGGCGGCGATCTGCTGCATGGCCTCGCGCAGCTGGCGCGAGGCCTCGGCGGACTGGGCGGTGGAGGCGGCCAGCTCGGTGGTGGCGGCGGCGATGCGCTCGGCGGCCTGCTGCTGCTTGGCGACCGTGCGGGCGCGGCGGCGCGCCTCGTCGGACTCGCGGGCGTCCTTGCGGGGGGCGGCCGGGGCGGTGGGGCCGGCAGCGGGACGGGCTGCGGGGATGGTCGCCGTGGCGCCGTTCTTGGTCAGGGGCATCGAGCTGGATCCTTCGCTGGGAGGGCGCGACGAGGCGGTGGCCGGAGCGGTCCGGTCGGCGCTGGGGTGGGGATGACTAGATGGTCGGCAACCCCCGTTGCGGCCTTGAGCGGGGATTCGGGGCGGTCCTGCGCCCGGGCCGGGGAGGGGATCGCCGGGGCCCGGCTCAAGTCCGGTGCCCGGCGGTTCGATGGCGTGCTGTGACCGGACCCGAGCGGGCGCACGTGGCGCCCACCGCCGCGGACGCGACGGCGGACGCCCTCGTCGCGCTGGTCGAGGAGCTGACGGACGCCATCGCCGAGCTCGACCTCGTCCGCGAGCGCGCTCGGGCGGTGCTGCACCGGCGCGCGGCGGGGACCGGTTACGCCGACATCGTCGGCTCCAAGGAGCGCCCCTTCATCGCCGAGATGCTCACCGCGACGATGACCGGGCTGGGCGAGGCCGGTGGCCGCTACCGCCGCGCGCAGGTGCGGGCGCTGCGCGCCGAGGGGTGCACCGTCCCGGAGATCGCGCGGCTGTTCGGCGTCACCCGCCAGCGGGTGTCCGCGCTCCTGGACGACGGGACCCGCTAGCCGCGTTCGAGCGCGGCGGGGTGCACGAGCGCGGCCGCCGGCTCCCCGGTCCCGTCGAGGAGGACGACGGACGGCTGCGCCAGCTCGTCGGTGGCCCGCAGCCGGCGGGTGACCTCGGCGGCGCTGACGCCCGGCAGGTCGTCGCGCAGGACGACGAGGTCGAAGTGCAGCTGCAGCGCCAGGTCGAGGGCCACCTGCCCGCAGACGGTGGTGTGGACCTCGCGCCCGGGAGCGGACACCCGCTCCGCCAGCGCGGACAGCGCGAGCGCGTCACCCGCGGCGAGCAGCACCCGCTGCGGACGCGGGCGGGGCGCCGCCGCGGTCGCGGCGGTCAGCGGGTCGTCCTGCACCAGGACGGCGGTGGGTGCGGTGGAGGCGGTGGGGGGGGTCATCTCGGTCTCCGGGGTTCACCGTGGTCGTGGCACGGCACCGCCCGCTCGGGCGCCGCCGTGCCCGTCGCACCTTGTTCGGCGACGGGGGGGCCGCGCGTCGGGGGGGAGCACGGGCGAGGCCCACCAGGAGCATCGGCGCGGCCGGCGCCGGGCTTGACCACGTCGCGTCACAGCGGCGCGGGTGCGCTGCTCCGTCCGGGTCGGGAGGCGGTGCCGGACGGGTGACGGTCGTCGCCCGCGCGCCCCGGCGCGCCCTCGCGCGGAGCAGTCCCTAGGGTCGGTGCCGACCGGGCCACCGCCCGCGGGCGAGGGGAGGGCGGGGCGATGGGGCATCCGCACGCTGGAGCGCCCGGGCCGGACCAGGCCGGGCCGGACCAGGCCGGGCCGGACGGGGTGGAGCCGGACGAGGTGGAGCCGGACGAGGTGGAGCCGGACGGAGCGGGGCCGGCGCAGCTGCACGCGGTGTACCAGCCGATCGTGGACCTGCGCACCGGCGAGGTCGTGGCCGTCGAGGGCCTGGTGCGGGGGACGCGGGGCGCGCGGCAGCTCTCCCCCGGGCAGCTGTTCGCCGCGGCGGCCGCGCGCGGCGGCGCGGCCGTGCTCGAGCTGGACGAGGCGTGCGTGCGCTGCGTCGCCGGATCGGCGCGGGACCTGCCCCCCACCGCCACCCTGTTCGTCAACGTGGAGCCGCCCACGCTGGCGGCGCTGTCGCGGCGGGACCTCGAGGGCGTCGCGGCGCTGCTGCCGGCCGGTGTGCAGGTGGTCGTGGAGGTCACCGAGCGGGACCTGCTGCAGCACCCCGCACAGCTGCTGGCGGGTGTCCGGCGGGCGCGCGAGCTGGGCTGGGCGGTGGCCCTGGACGACGTGGGCGCCGAGCCGGACGCGCTGGCGCTCATGCCGTTCCTGCGCCCCGAGGTCATCAAGCTGGACCTGGCTCTGGTGCGCTCGCGGCCCAGCCTGGACGTGGCGGCCATCGTCAACGCCGTGCACGCCGAGGCCCAGCGCTGCGGTGCGCTCGTGCTCGCCGAGGGCATCGAGGGCCCCGAGCACCTGCGCCGGGCGCTGAGCACGGGCGCCCGGCTGGGCCAGGGCTGGCACTTCGCCCGCCCCGGCCCGCTGCCGCAGCGCTGGGGCGGGCGGCTGCAGCTGCCGCCGCAGGAGGTCGCGCCGCCACCGGCGGCGACGGTCTTCCAGGCGCTGAACCGGGACGTCGAGGCCCAGCCCACGACCCCCGAGCTGCTGGCCCCCCTGACGCGGCAGGTGGAGCGCCAGGCGATGCTCATGGACGAGACGGCCGTCGTGCTCGCGTCCTTCCAGCACGCCGACCTGCTCACCCCCGCCACCTCGCGCCGCTACGAGGCGATGGCGGCGGTCACCGCGCTGACGGCGGTCCTGGGCCCCGGCATGGGCCCGGCCCCCGTGCGGGGCGTGCACGGCACGCCCCTGGCCGCGGACGACCCGATGAGCGAGGAGTGGGCCGTCGCGGTCGTCTCCCCCCACTTCGCCGCGGCCCTCGCCGGCCGGGACGTCACCGGCCCCCCGCCGCGCGGCGAGCAGGCGGAGCCGGCGCGCGAACCCTCCGGGGCGGCGGGCGCGGACCGCCGGATGGAGTACGTGCTCAGCTACGACCGCGACCAGGTGATCGCCGCGGCGTCGCTGCTGATGTCCCGCGTGCAGGCGCCCGCTCCCCGCGACGGGGCCGACGGCTCCCCGCCGGCCCCGCGGCCCCGGGCCGGCGGCCGGGCCCGCGGCACCGGGGCCCGCCCGCCGGCCGGCCCCGCGCTGGCGGGCGTGGACCCCGAGCACCTGCCGGCGCTGCTGACGCGGGCCATCGCGACCGCCAGCAACGGGATCGTCATCGCCGACGCGACCGCACCGGACATGCCGCTGGTGTACGTCAACGCCGCCTTCGAGCAGCTGACCGGGTACTCCGCCGACGAGTGCCTGGGACGCAACTGCCGCTTCCTGCAGGGCCCCGGCACCGACCGCACCCAGGTCCGGGTGATCGCCCGCCGCCTGCTGACCGGCCGCACCGCGCGGGCCGTGCTGCTGAACCACCGCCGCGACGGCAGCGCCTTCTGGAACGAGGTCACCATCAGCCCCGTGCACGACGCCGAGGGGCGCCTGACGCACTTCATCGGCAACCAGGCCGACGTCAGCGACCGCGTCGAGCGGGAGCGGCGGACCGCGCACCTGGCCTACCACGACGACCTGACGGGCCTGCCCAACCGCGCCCACGTCCTGGAGCACCTGGAGCGGGAGCTGCGCCGCGCCGAGCGCTCGGGGGCCGCCGTGGCGGTGGTGCTCGTCGACCTGGACGGCTTCAAGGCCGTCAACGACCGGTTCGGGCACAGCACCGGCGACCGGGCGCTGGTGCAGGCGGCCCGGCGCCTGCAGTCGGTGGTGCGCGCCGGCGACCTGCTGGCCCGCCTCGCGGGTGACGAGTTCCTCCTGGTGCTCACCGGGCTGCCCGCGGACACCGGGGGCGCCGAGCGCGCCGTGCGCGAGGTCGTGCAGCACCTCCAGGCGGCGCTGCGGGACCCCGTCCAGACCCCCGGCGGCGCCCTGCAGCTGCGCGCCAGCACCGGTCACGCGCTCGTCCCCCGCGACGGCACGGACGCCGCGACGCTGCTCGACGTCGCCGACGCGCGCATGTACCGCAGCAGGCGCGGGGCCTAGGGACCCGCGCCGGACCTGCCCCTCGGCGCCGGTTCAGCCCAGCAGCGCGTCGAGGTCGACGGGCAACCGCGCCACGCCCAGGTCGAGCTCGGCGCGCTCACCGCGCCCGAGGACGGCGGCGGGGACGAACACGCCCTCCTGCAGGACGTAGGCGGTCAGCAGTTCGTCGCGCGGGTCCACCGTCCAGTACCGGGGCAACCCGGCGGCGGCGTACTTGCCCGACCTGTGGACCAGGTCGTCACCGCGGTTGGAGGAGAGGATCTCCACGACGAGGACCGGCATGCCGGTGAACCGGGCGTCCGGGCGGCCCTCCGCCTCGGCGAGCGGGTAGACCATGACGTCGGGGATGAACTCGTCGCGCCGCGGCTTCCAGGCCCACGCGGTGTTGACGTCGTGGGTGGCGGGCAGCACGGCCTGCAGGGCGAACGCGAGCCGCAGGGCGATCTTCTGGTGCCGCCCCGACGGGCTCGGGCTCACGACGAGGTGCCCGTCGATGTACTCCGCACGCGGGTCCTCCGGCAGGCGCTCGTACTCCTCCCAGCTGAGGGCCCGTCCCACGGTCGAGGTGGGCGGTGCGGTCTGCTCGGACACGGGCGGATCACCTCCTGGGGCTCCGCGCCAGCCTAGCCCGGGGGCCGTCCGCGGGGGCCGCGCACCACGCGGCCCCCGCGGGCGCCCCCCGACGCCCCCGACGGGCGCCACGACCCCTCAGACGCGGTCGAAGACCCCGTGCTGGCGCGGCACGCTCGCCGTGGTCGCCACCGGCTGGCGGACGGTCAGCAGGTGCGA
Organism: Kineococcus aridisoli; assembly: GCF_050871885.1. Lineage (NCBI taxonomy): Bacteria > Bacillati > Actinomycetota > Actinomycetes > Kineosporiales > Kineosporiaceae > Kineococcus > Kineococcus aridisoli. Next base: position 8,613 of record NZ_JBJLSF010000003.1, read on the forward strand.
GGGCACCTCGGCGAGGTCCCCGCCGAAGGCGGCACCCGGCAGCGCCTTGTGCAGCAGCCGCGCCGAGCGGTGCGTGCCGCGCACCACGTCGTCCACGCGCACCGACATCGCCGGCACGTCGGTGGCGTCCTCGAGCAGCCGGCGCAGCTGCTCGGGGGAGGCCGTCACCTTCTCCCCCGCCAGCACGCACAGCGCCCAGTCGGACTCCACGTGCGCCAGCGCCGCCTGCTGGGCGCGCTCGCGGTCGTCGGCCCAGAAACCGCTGACCACGGTGACGGCCGGGTGCAGCGTGGCGTCGAAGGCGGCGGTGCCGGGGGCGACGTGGTCGGCGGTGTCGTAGACCACGACCTCGTCGGCCACGTCCACGAGGCCGCGCAGGTCCTCCTCCAGGGCGGGGGTGCCGCTGGTGCCCTGCAGCACGAGGCAGGCGGCGAGAGTGGTGCGGGTGCTCGGCATGGTCGTCTCCGTCGGTCGCGTCCGGGCGATCGTCTGCACGCCCTGACTGAGCATCGGACGAGGATGGCGAAGAGTTACGCACGTCACACGGGTTTTACGCGACGTTGACATCCGGACGACATCCGCACGACACCCGCACCGGTCCGCACGGGCCCGTGCGCGCCTCCCCCCACCGCTCAAGCACACCGCCGGACACGCCGATGACGACGCTCGTGCCGACTCCCCCCGCACCCAGCGCCGCACCCGGCGCCGCGCCCGGCGCCGCGCCCGGTCACGCGCAGGGCCCGGTGGCCGACTTCGCCGCGGCCGCGGCGCGCACCCTGGCCGACCTGGCCGTGCGCGTGGGGCTGGAGAGCTGGTGGATCGCGCGCGCCGAGGGCGAGGAGCACGTCGTCCTGGCCGCCACCGACCCCGTCTTCGGGCTGGAGGCCGGTGCCGCGCTGGCGTGGCGGGACACGCACTGCCGGCGCGTGGTCGAGGAGGGCGCGCACCCGGTGCTGCGCGGGCCGCTGCCGGACTCGCTGGCCGGGCGCACCACGGCCGGCGCACCGGCGCAGGTGTCCGTCGTCAGCGTGCCGCTGACCTCGCCCGGCGGCGAGGTCCTCGCGACGCTGTGCGGGGTGGGCGCCGGGCCCGCGCCCGCGCTGGAGGAGGCGCTGCCCAGCGTCCGGCTGCAGGGCGACCTGCTCGGAGCGCTGCTGGCCGCCGAGCTGGAGGTCGTCGAGCGCGCCCGCGCCGCCGAGCGCGCCTGCACCGAGCACGTCGACGAGGTCACCGGCGTCGCCGGCCGCGAGGTCTGGGACGCCGCGCTGCGCACCGAGGAGCAGCGTGCGGCCCGCCACGCGCGGCCGGTGTCCCTGGTGCTGCTGGCCGTGGACGGCCTGACCGCCGTCAACCGCCGCGACGGCTTCGCCGCCGGGGACGCGCTGCTGCACCGGGCGGCGCGCACGGTGGAGTCCCGGTTGCGCGCCGGGGACCTGCTGGCCCGCCTGGCCGGGGACCGCTTCGGCGTGCTGCTGCCCGGCACGGACGCCGAGGGCGCCCGCGCGCTGGCCGGGCGGGTGCGCGCCGCGCTGGCCGCCGAGGGCGTCGCCGTGCGCACCGGCGTGGGCCGCCGCCGCCGCGAGAGCGGGCTGGCCGCCGCCTGGGCGGCCGCCGAGCGCGAGCTGGCCGCCGACGCCCCCACGCCGCTGCCCTCCCCCGAGCCCTCGACCGGTCCGGGCGCGGCTGCGGGCACTGGGGCGGGCGGCGTCCCGACCGCCGGCCCGGCGCCCGCGCGGGTGCCGCCCGCCGGGCGGGGCACCGCGGGGGCGAGCGCCCTGGACGCGATGCTGGACCTGGCCCGGCGCCAGCTGGGGGCCGACCTGGCGTTCATCTCGGCCGTCGACGGCAGCGAGCGGCACGTCCGCAACGTCGTCTCGCCGCTGCAGGTGCCGATGCACCCCGGCATGGCCTTCCCGCTGCAGGGGTCGCTGTGCGAGCGGGTGGTGCGCACCGGCGCCCCCGTCGTCGCCCCCGACACCTCCGCCGCCGAGTTCGCCGGCACCACGGCCCGGCGGGTGGGCATGGCCGCCTACGTCGGCGTCCCGCTGCACCGGCGCAACGGCGGCCTGTACGGAACGCTCTGCGCGGTCTCCGCGCAGCCGGACGAGGGCCTGCGCGAACGCGACGCCGAGGTGCTGCGGGCGGTGGCCGAGGCGGTGATGGACCTCGTCGAGGAGGAGGACCAGGCGCAGCGGGTGCGCCGCGCGCGCCTGGCCCGCCTGGACGACCTGGACGCCGCCGGCGGCCCGCACGTGGTCTACCAGCCGATCCTGGACCTGCTGACCGCCGAGCACGTGGGCGCGGAGGCGCTCAGCCGCTTCCCGGCCGGGACGCCCGCGCCCGACCGCTGGTTCGCCGAGGCGGCCGAGGTCGGCTACGGCGAGGACCTGGAGCTGCGGGCCGTCGCCAACGCGCTGCGGGGCCTGCCGCGGCTGCCCGGTTTCCTCACCGTGAACCTCTCCCCCGCGACCCTCACCTCCCCGGCGCTGGCCCGGCTGCTGGAACCGGCGCCGCTGGAGCGCCTCGTCGTGGAGATCACCGAGCACTCGGCCATCGAGGACTACGCCGCGCTGCTGGCGACGCTGGAACCGTTGCGCCGCAACGGCCTGCGCGTCGCGGTGGACGACACCGGCGCCGGGTACGCGAGCCTGCGGCACGTGCTGGCGATCCTGCCGGACTTCATCAAGCTCGACATCAGCCTCGTGCGCGGCATCGACGCCGACCCCTCCCGGCGAGCCCTGGCGGCCGGCCTGGTGACGTTCGCGGCCTCGACGGGTGCGCGGATCGTCGCCGAGGGCATCGAGACGCCCGCGGAACTGGCCGCGCTGCGCGGCCTCGGGGTCCAGCTGGGACAGGGCTACCACCTGGCGCGCCCCGCGCCGCTGCCCGCCGCCGCCTGAACCGACACCGCCTGAGCCGGCACCGCCGTCTGCCCCGTCCTGCCCGCACCGCCCGGCGGGCGAACCTCAGCGGGCTCGGTAGTCGTAGGTGTCGAATCCCAGACGCTGGGACACCCGGACCACGAACTGGTCCGTCGTGACGAGAGCGTCGTGTCGGGACTCGGCCGCGGCCATCGCGCTGCGGTCCCCGAGCGAGAGCCGACCGACCTCGCGGCCCGCATCCAGCTCGGCTCGGCGGGTGACCTCCTCCTCGAGGGCGTCGGTCTCCTCGTCGTGGTACTCGGCCCACGCCTGCTGGGCGGACACGGCACCGTTCCTGCGGCGGTACTTCGCGCGGACGCGGGCCTGCATGGCAGCGCGCGTCTCGAAGAGGATGCGGCCGGGCCCTTCGGCGTGCGGGATCAACTCGGCACCTTCCGCGATGCCCGCCGCGGCGAGGACTTCAGCGGGGACGACCGCCCTCCGCTTCGAGTCGATCCTCAGCGCCCGACCACTCACGGGTCCCACCCTACGGGTGCCGGTGGGACGCGTCACTGCTCATCCCACCCCATCGCGCGCCGCCGACCCGACACTCCCCTGGTGAGCCTCGTGGACCGCCCGGGACACCGGGTCGGCGGGGACGCGCGAGCGCCACGGGCGCGGCTCCCACCCGAGGGACGGCCACGCATCCGTCGTCACCGGCCCACCTCAGCAACGGATGTCTGCACATCCGTTGCCAAGGCGCGGCTCGCCGTGCACGGGAACGCTCAGAGCGGCGCCCCGGCGCAGCTCGTCTCGCAGGCCCCGGCCGCGAACGCGGCGTCCGGCGAGCCGAGGTCGTCGCGGCGCACCAGCGTCAGGCCCCGGCTCGTGCGGGTCGGGACCGGCGTCGCGCTTCCCGTCGGCGCGGACGGGCCGGCGGACGGAGCGCTGGAGCTGCTCGACGGCGTGCCGCCGCCCGCGCCACCGGTGGGCGTGCTCGACGCGGTGCTCGACGGGGAGGACCCGCCGGAGCCGTTCGTCGGCGCGCCGGAGGGCGCGGTCGTCGGGGCGGTCGTCGGGGCGCTGGACGGCTGCGCGGAGCCGGCCGGGTCCTCGTAGGTCAGCGCCCCGGGCAGCACGCTGGCCCGCGCGAGGTCGCTGCCGCCCTGCTCGAAGAGCGTCACCTCGTAGACACCGGCCACGCGTGCGGGCACCCGCACCTGCAGCGACGTCGAGGACGCGCTGAGGACGGCCGCGGTGGCCGTCGCGCCGACGCGCACGGTGCCGACCCGGTCGAGGTCCGTCCCCGTGATCGTCACCACGTCGCCCCCCGCGGTCGACACCCGTCCCGGGTCCACCCGCGTCACCTGGAAGCGGCCGGTGGACGGGTACGTCACCGCCGAGGGGGCGCTGGGCGCGGGTGCACCGGACGGCGTGCTCGCGGGGGCGCTCGCCGAGGTGCTGGAGGGCGTGCTGGACGGCGTGCTGGACGGCGTGCTGGACGGCGTGCCGGCGGGCGCGCTCGACGCACCGCTCGGAGCGGACGCGGTGGTCGTGGCGCTCGCGCCCGGTCCGGTGGTCGTGGCGCTCGCACCCGGCGCGGTGGTCGCGGTCCCCGTCGGGGTGCCGGGTGCAGCGGGTGCGGTGGTGGCCGTGCCGCTCGGGACCGCGCCCGGGGACGTCGTCGAGGTCGCGCCGGGCGAGGCGGCCGGGCTCGACGACGACGGGCTCGACGGCGACGCCGACGGGGACGCCGACGCGGACGCAGTCGGCGTGCTGGACGGCGAGGCGGTCGGGGCGACCGTCGGGGCAGCCGTCGGCGTGGCGGCCGGCGCCTCGGCGACGACGAGCGGCGCCGCCCACGGCCGGGTCAGCGGCGCGCCGTCGCGGTACAGCTGCGCGGTCACGAGGTAGCGCCCCAGCGGCAGCGCCGTGTCGACGGTGAAGGTGCGCGACACCGAGGTGCCGCTGCCCAGGTCGAGGGTGAACTCACCGCGGTCGTCGGTCGTGCGGGACTGCCCGGCGACGCTCACCTGCGCACCGCTGATCCCCCACAGCTGCCCGTCCTCCTGGGCCAGCAGCCCGACCCTCAGCGCGTAGGCACCGGCCTGCGCGCCACCGCTGACGCGCACGACGGGGTGCTGCTCGGCACCGACGACGGTGCCGGCACCGCTGAAGCCGTACTGGACGGTGGCGCTGACCCTCGCGCCGAGGTGCTCCAGGGACAACCGGCCCCCGCTGACGGAGATCGCGGACAGGTTCGCCTGCGGGGTCGTGTCGGCCAGCAGCGCCGCGCGGAGGGCGCGCATCCGCTCCACCGGCGTGCCGGCCGCCGGCTGCACGGAGCGGTGCAGGGCGGCGGCGGCCGCGACCTGCGGCGCGGCGATGGAGGTGCCGTCCACGAGGCGGTAGCTCCCGTCGTTCCACGGCGTGTAGACCTTGGTGCCGGGGGCGAAGAGGTCGACGCTGGTCCTCCCGTACGCCGAGCTGGCCGCCTTGGAGCCGCTGGCGGTCAGGTTGCCCACCGTGACGACGTTCTCCTCGGTGAGGCTAGCCGGGTACAGGAGGGAGCTGTCCCGGTCGGCGCCGTCGTTGCCCGCAGCGGCGACGACGAGGACGCCGCGGTCGGCGGCGTACTGCACGGCCAGCCGCAGGTTCAGCAGCGCGCTGCCGGTGGCCTGCCCGCCCCAGGAGGCGTTGATGACGTCGGCGCCGTGGTCGACGGCGTAGCGGATGGCGGAGGCGCCCAGGTACATGTCGACGGTGGACCCCGAGCCGATGACGAGCGGCATGACCTGCGCCTCCGGCGCGACGCCGGCCGAACCGTTCCCGTTGTCCTTGCGGGCGACGGCCACCCCCGCGACGTTGGTCCCGTGGGCCCCGCCGGTGCCGTTGTCGACGTCGGCGGAGTTCGTCGTGAAGTTCCAGCCGTGGCAGTCACCGGTGATGCCGTCGCCGTCGGCGTCGCTGCCGCAACCCGGGTTCGTCCACAGGGCGCCCGCGAGGTCGGGGTGGTCGGAGTCGTAGCCGGTGTCGACGACGGCGATGACGGTGCCGGCGCCCCGGGTGACGTCCCAGCCGGCGCTCGCGTCGACGTCCACGTCCGCGACGGCGACCTGCCCGGTGGCGTTCAGCCCGGTGTTCTCCAGGTTCCACCCGAAGGTGCTGAAGAACGGGTCGGTGGGGTGGGCCGCCGCCACCCGCCCCGACTGCGAGGCCTCGACGTCGATGACCCCGGGGACCGCGCGCAGCGCGCGGTCGGAGCCGGCGGTCGCCACCAGGGCGGTGCCGTCCGGCAGCGGCTGCGCCGAGCGGACGCCGGGCACCGCCTCCAGCGCCACGAGCAGCTCGTCGCCGACCTGCCCGGGGACCTCGCCCGCCAGCGGTGCGCCCGGTTGCGAGACCGGTCGCGAGGACTCCGCCGTCACGTACCAGGTCCGCTCGTGGACGAGATCGAGGTGGCCGCCGTCGCCCAGGTCGGCGACGGCCGCTGCGAACAGCCCCGGGTCCACCTGCGGCAGCCCCGTGGCGCCCAGCGCCGGGTCGGAGGCGCGAACGACGTAGCGGTGCAGGCCGTCGCCGGGGCCGAAGCCGCTGGCCACGGCCACCGGGCTGCCGGTGAGGAACCCGATCGCACCGGCACCCGCCGCCAGCGTGCTCACCGCGGCGATCCCGGAGATCCCCGAGACCCACCGCCGTCGTCCTGCACCCATCGCCTGCTCCCCGTCGTCCTGCCGGCCGTCGAGGTGTTCATCGACGGGCCCGGTGGGCGACGTGATGGCCCGGCGGCGGAACCACCCCGAGCGCTGAGCGGGCGCCACGCAGCGTCAGCGATCCGGTGCCCGCTCACCCGTCCGGCGCAGGGAGCGCCTCAGGCGGCGAGCAGCTCCTCGCACAGCGCACGCAGCCGCCCGAGCGCAGCGGGGTCGTGGCTGCGCCCGGCGGTGTCGACGATCGCGCCGACGTGCTGCAGCTGCGCGATCGCGTCCGCCGGGCGCCCGGTCTGCGCGAGCCCCTGGGCCCGCAGCCAGCGGCAGTACTCCGGCGGTGCGCCACCGCCCTCGAGCTGGTCGGCGAGCACCAGGGCGACCTCGGCCTCACCGGCACCCAGCAGGAGACGGGCGAGGTGGTCGGTGGCCTGGCGCCACAGGGCGCCGGAGGCGGCGGCGGCGCGGGCGAGCTCGAGGGCGTCGACGGCCCGCTGCAGCTCGCCGGCGCCGATGCAGGAGCGCCCGAGGTCGAGCGCGGCGCGCGCCACCTCCCGCGGGTCCGGCTGCGCGCACGCGGCGAGGTCGTCCAGCTGCAGGGCCGCGAGCCGGGCGTTGCGGGCGCTCTTGCGGTGCTGGGTGTCCAGGTCGGCGTACCCGTCGTGTTCGATGTGCAGCAGGTGCGGCGGCACCAGCCGCAGCGGCGTCTCGTCGTCCTCGACGCCGCGGGAGACGACGCGCTCGTGGACGCGGCCGGCCCAGCGGGCGCCGGCACGCCGGAAGAGCTTCACGGTCGTGGACGCGTAGCCGGCTCCCCCGCCGACGACGGGGTTGCGGATCGTCACCGCCAGCTGGTCCTCGGGCACGTCCGCCAGCCAGCGCCGCAAGGCGGCCGCGTCGGCGCGGACGACCTCGTCGGCGTCCACGCTGAGGACCCACCGCCCCCTCGCGCGCTCGAGGGCGACGTTGCGGGCGGCCGCGAAGTCGTCCTCCCAGCCACCCGCGACGACGACGGCCCCGTGGGCGGCCAGCCGGGCGGGGGTGCCGTCGAGGGACCCCGTGTCGTGGACGACGACCTCGTCGACCAGGCCCGCGAGGGCCTGCAGGCACCGGTCGATGCGTGCCGCCTCGTCGCGCACGACGAGGCAGGCGCTCAGGAGCACGTCCACGCTGGGCCGCCGCTCAGACCGCGGTGTCGACGAAGACCGGCCGCCGCTCGGCGGGCTCCAGCATCGTCAGGGCCCGCTGCTGCGAGCGCGCCTGCACCATCGCGGACGCGAGGCGCTCGCTGACCTCCACCTGCCGCTGCAGCAGCAGCCGCGCGCGGTCGGCGAACTCGGCGGGGATGTGGCCCAGCAGGGCCGGCGCGATCCAGTCGGACGCGGGAGGCTGCTCGGGCGGGTCCTCACCGGCGTGCAGCTTGTCCAGCAGCGTCTCCGCGGCGGCGACGTCGACCTCGGCGGCGTGCAGCGCGGAGGTCCACGCCTCGCGCCAGTGCGCGTCCAAGGGCTGGCCCTCGGCCAGGTGACGGCCAGGGTTCACGCGACACCGTGGCCGGTGGCCGGGGTCGAGCGCAGGTGCTCCTCGGCGGCCTGGCGCCACGTCTGCGCGAGGGGCTCGACGACCTGGGTGCGGCAGGCGGCGGTGCGCTCGGCGTCACCGCCGACGTTGGCGGCCGGCAGCTCCTGCAGCAGCCAGGTGTAGAGCGCCTGCAGGGACTCCCCGCCCTCCCACGCGTCGGCCTTGAGGCTGGTGCGCAGCTCCAGGACGATGTCCTGCGCGTGCACGAGGTTCTTGTGCGCCGTCTCCCGGTCGCCGCTGCGCTGGGCCTGCTCGGCGCGCTCGAGGTCCAGGACGAGGCGGTCGTAGAGCATGACGAGGAGCGTGGCGGGGGTCGCGGTCTCCAGGCCGTCGTTGAGGTAGCGGTTCGCCGAGCGCCGGCCGTACGTCATCGAGGTCATGCGGTGGTTCCTCCGTGGGTTTCCCGGTTCCTGACACTCCATCGGCAACTGCGTGGCACACTGCAGCCCTTCGGCGCACGCGTTGCGCCGCAACGACGAACGGGCCGGACGCGTGGAAGCGTCCGGCCCGTCCGGTCGGGTCAGCCCAGCGAGGCGAGCTGGCCCTGCAGCCAGTTCGACTGGCTCTGCAGCTTGCCCAGCGCGGTCTCCAGGGAGGAGTAGTACTTCTGGTACCGCTCCTTCTTGGCCGCCAGGCGGGCGTCCCAGTCCGCGATGCGGGTGGTCAGGTCGCTGATGGTCTTGTTCTGACCGGCGATGACTGTCGTGAGGGAGCCCTTGTCGGCATCGGTGGCGTTCTTGGCCACCGCGGCCAGCCGCTCCACGACGCCCTTGGACGTCGTGTCGGGGTCGAGGCTCGACGGGGCCAACTGCTTGCGCACCGTGGCCGGGTCGGCCTCGTAGGCCTTGAGGAACGTGTCCTTGTCGAAGGTCAACGCGCCGTCCTTGGTGGACTGCAGGCCGTACTTCGCCGCGGACTCCCCACCCCCGAGCGCGGCGGTCACCGCGTCGAGGACCTGCGACTTCATGCCCCGCAGGGTGCTGTCACCGCGCAGGGTGCCGCCGCCGACCACCTTGCCGTCCGAGCCGACGAGGCCGGCGCGGGACTGCACGGTGATTTCGTCGAGCGCCGCGTTGGCGGCCTTGACGAGCGACTCCACGGCCGTGGCGACGGCCGACGGGTTGCTCGTCACGGTCACCGACGCGGGCGTGGCCGTGGTGGCCCCGACCGTCATCGTCACACCGGGCATGAGCCCGGTGAACGTGTTGGTCGGCGACGAGGCGGTGATGGCGGTGCTGATGACGTTCCCGTTGCCGTCGACCTTGTTGGCACCCAGGGTGACCTGGGCGTCCGCGGCCGGGGTGATGGTCTTCCACCCCGCCTGCTCGGACCCGACGGTGCCGTAGGACTCGGTGTTGCCGTTCGCGCCCAGCTTCTTGGGCGCGGACGGCAGGCTCTCGGCCCGGCCGGTGTGCGGCACGACCTTAAAGTCACCGGCCTTCTCACCGGTGCCGGTCGAGGTGATCTGCAGCCGGTAGGAGTTCTCCCCCACCCGGATGGCGACCGCCTTGATGCCCAGGTCACCGGCCTTGTTGACCGCCGCCACGACCTGGTCGAGCGTGCCCGCGCTGGGCTTGATCGTGACGTAGGACCCGTCGCTGCGGACGATGTCCAGCGGCGTGCCGATCGAGCTGCCGATCGTCGCGTCGCTGACCTTGCCGTCCGCGCCGAGCGAGAACGTGCCGGACACGGCGGAGCGGGCCGCGGCGAGCTTCTCGACCGAGACGCTCAGCGAGCCGGCCGACGCGGTGCCGTCCGCGGTGACCGTGATGGCGTCGCTGGACGACTTGGCCGTGGTGGGTGTCCAGCCGGTGGCCTTCACCAGGGCGTCCGCCGCGGTGCCGAGGGCCGCCATCTTCGAGTTCACGGTCTGGTAGGCCGTGACCTTCAGCTGGGCGGCGCTCATGCTGGACTTCATCTGCGTCTGCGGCGCGGCGTCCGCGGTCAGCAGCTTGGAGATGATGCTGGACGTGTCGAGGCCGCTGACCAGACCATCGACGGTGGATGACGAGACGGTCGTGGACATCACGGCCCCCCTCTTCGAGTCACTGGATGGGTAACGGGCGGAAGGCGGGGGGCACCGGGTTCTCCGATGCCCCCCGCCTCATGAGCCGGTCAGCTCACGCCGCCCGGATCGGGTGATCAGCCGCGCAGCAGGGACAGGACGTTCTGCGACGCGGAGTTCGCCTGCGCCAGCATGCTGGTGCCGGCCTGCGACAGGATCTGGCTGCGGGTGAACTTCGTCATCTCCGAGGCCATGTCGGTGTCGCGGATCGCCGACTCGGACGCGGTCAGGTTCTCGATCGCGACGTTGACGGACTTGATGACGTTCTCGAAGCGGTTCTGCAGCGCACCGAGGTCGGCGCGGGCGCCGGAGACCTTCTTGAGCGCCTCGTCGATCGTGGTGATCGCCGTGTTGGCAGCCGCCTGGGTCGTCAGGGAGACGGTCGACAGCCCGAGGCCGCGGGTGTTGAAGGTGCCGGCCGGGTTCTCGGTGACAGCGGCCGCGCCCTGGGTGCTGACAGCACCGGTGGCGGCGGAGAAGGCGCCGGAGAAGGTGACGGAAGCGTCGGTCGCCGCACCGGCGGCCTTCGCGGTCAGGGTGAAGCCGGTGGTGCTGGCGCTGGCGACGTCGTACTTGACGCTCAGGGCGGTGTTGACGGCGGCGACGAAGGTGGCCTGGTCGGTGGCGCCGGAGACGTCGACAGTCACGCCGTCGATGATCACGTTGCTGCCGGCGGTGCCGGAGAACGAGGCGAACGCGCCGGACTTCCAGACCTCGGTCGTGGCGGAGGCCGCCGCGATGGTGGCCGCGCCCGACTTGATGTCGAACGTGATGGCGTCGCCGGCCGCGTAGCCGACCTGGAACTGCTTGCCGGCGAAGGAGCCGTCGAGCAGGTTGACGCCGTTGAAGGACGTCTTGGCCGAGATGCGGTCGAGCTCCGCCGTGAGGGAGGTGATCTCCTTCTGGATGGCGGTGCGCGAGGTGCTGTCGTTGGTGTCGTTGGCCGACTGGACAGCCAGGTCGCGCATGCGCTGCAGGATGGAGGTCGCGGTACCGAGGGCGCCGTCGGCGGTCTGGGCGACGTTGACGCCGTCCTGGGCGTTGCGGGCGGCGACGGTCAGGCCACCGATCTGCGAGCGCAGGCCCTCGGAGATCACGAGGCCGGCCGCGTCGTCAGCGGCCTTGTTGATGCGCAGACCGGACGAGAGCTTCTCCAGCGAGGAGTTCAGCGTCTTGTCGGTGGCCTGCAGGTTGCGGTAGCTGTTGAACGCCGCGATGTTGTTGTTGACGCGAAGACCCATGATGATCGTTCCTCCGTGAGTTGGGGTCCATCTGGTGTGCCCGCCGGTCCATCCGTGGTCCGGCTCGGCCGGGAGGGCTCTCGTCCGCCCGACACTTGGTTCATCGGCCCGGGGGGCGGGGACCTGAGCCGTCACCCGCTGGCAAACGGGTGAACGTCCTCCGGGCCCCTGGCCGGCCCTGCGCTCGGCCGGCCAGGCCGCTCCACGGAGCACCCGCGCGGGCCCACCCGTCCCGGGCCTCGTGGATCGGCCGCACCAGCGTCTCGGCACCCTCCGCGTGCGCGCCTGCACGCTCGCACGTGGAGGACGGCGCGCCTGCACCCGCTCGACCGGCGAACCGCCCCGCTCCCCCGATGCCGGCCCGGCGCCCGTCCGGGCTCAACCTCGTGCAGCGAGGTGTCGATGGATGGGCCGTACGGGTGGAAGGTGCTCAAGCACCTCGACGAAGGGCACACATGGCCGGCAAGCCCACGTTCATCAGCGGTTGCTACATCGTGAAGGACGAGGAGGAGTTCATCGGCGCGTCGCTGACAGCCATCGCCGCCTTTGTCGACGAGGTCGTGGTCTACGACACCGGCAGCACCGACCGCACCCGGGACATCGCCCGCGAGCACGGCGCCCGTGTCATCGAGGGCTACTGGGACGACGACTTCGGCGGCGCCCGCAACCGGGCGCTGGAGCACTGCCGGGGTGAGTGGGTCCTCAACGTCGACGCCGACGAGGTGGCGGTCGGGGACCCGCGGGCGTGGCGCCGCTCGCTGCACCTCGCCGAGCACGACGTCTTCACCGTCGAGATCTCCTCCACCCAGTGGGGTGACGCGGGCAACGAGGTGCGCTGCCCGGTGAACCGCGTCATGCGCCGCGCCGCCTGCCGCTGGGAGGGAGCCATCCACGAGCAGATCGTGGGCCGCTGGGCGGAGGTGCGCCGAGCCCACAACGAGGCGGTCTGGCTGAAGCACTACGGGTACAGCGAGGTCATGTTCCGCGAGCGGGACAAGGGCGCCCGCAACATGACCCTCGCGGAGAAGGCGCTGCGCACCGCCCGGGAGAAGGGGCAGGACACCGCCGAGGCGATCGTGCAGCTCGGGCGGTCGGCCTCGGTGGCCGGGCAGCACCGCAAGGCGCTCGACGTCTTCGCCGACCTCGACATGAACACCGTGCCTCCGGGACTGGGCATGCTCGCCGCCATCAGCGCGGTCCAGTGCGCCCTCGCCGTCGCCGACCTCGACGCCGCCGAGACGTGGATCGGGCGCATGCGGACGTGGGGACAGGACGAGCAGGTCTGCCGCTCCTTCGAGGGCAAGCTGGCGATGGCGAGGCTCGACTTCGCCGGCGCGGAGGCGATCTTCTCGGCCCTCGAGCCCGGGCGCAGCTCCAACGGGATGCCCTTCGACCCGGACAACTGCGGTGACGAGCTCGTCATCTGCATCGCCCGCCAGGGTCGCCGCGCGGAGGCGGCGGAGAGGCTGCTGCAGCGGTTGCGCGCCGGCAAGCTGGGGTTGCCGCCCATCGACGTCGTCGGCTACCTCGACGGCATCGAGGACGGGCCGCAGCGGCTGGCGGAGGCGCTGCCGGAGGCGCTCGCCGTCCCCTACGTCGGTCACGTCCAGGTGTGCGAGGCGTCGTTCGCCAGCACGTTCCTCGCCGCCCTGTGGGAGGCCGACCGCGCACGGCTGGCGATCGTCGCGGCCGTGGGCAAGCTCGCCCGTCGACTGCCGGTCCCCCTGGTCCTGGAGTGGGCCCTGCGGCTGCGCGAGGCCCAGCTGGCCGAGCACTGCCCGCTGCGGCGCATCCTCACCGACACCGGGCGCGACTCCCTGAGCCGGATCCTCTGCGGTGCGGCGCTGTACGAGATCGGTGAGGAGGACGTGCTGGCGCGGCTGGAGCCCTTGCTGGCGAGCGTGCCCGACGAGGAGGCCGGCGCCGTCCTCACGGCGGTGCGGGACCTGGCTCCGCGGTTCGCCGCCCTGCTGGTCCCGGCCTGAGCCGTGGTGATCAGCGGCTGCTACATCGTCAAGGACGAGGAGGACGTGCTCGCCGCGTCGATCCGCGCGCTGCGTCCCTTCGTCGACGAGGTCGTCGTCTACGACACCGGGAGCAGCGACGGCACGGTGCAGGTGGCGCGCCGTGAGGGTGCGGTCGTCGTGCAGGGGCACTGGGACGACGACTTCGGCGGCGCCCGCAACCGCGCGCTGGCGCACTGCCGCGGTGCGTGGGTCGTCTGCGTGGACGCCGACGAGGTGGCCGACGGCGATCCCGCGGCCTGGCGCGAGGAGCTCGCCCGGACGCGCGCCACCGCGCTCGCCGTCGAGCAGGTCTCAGGTGCCGCCGACGGCTCGGGCCGGCAGACCAGCGCCTGGCTCAGCCGGGGCCTGCGCCCGCAGGAGTGCCGCTGGGAGGGCGCCCTGCACGAGCAGGTCGTCGCGCGGCGCGGCGAGCTGGTCGGCGACCTGGCCCGCTCCCTCCGGTTGCGCCACTCGGGCTACGAACCCGACCGGATGGCGGCCAGGGACAAGGGCCGACGCAACCTGCGGATCGCCTCGCTGGCGCTGCAGCGCCACGGCGGCGACACCGTCGACGGGCGGCGCGTTCGCCTGCTCCTCAACGTCGGCCGGTCGGCGACCGGGAGCGGCGAGCACCGCACGGCGCTCGAGGCCTTCGAGGACCTGTTGCGGCAGGGGCCGCAGCTCGGCGAGCTGGTGAGCGCCGCCCGGTGCGCCGTGGAGAGCGCGCTGGCCGTCGACGACGTCGCGCTGGCGCGCACGTGGGTCGAGCGGGCTCGGGCCGCCGGTGAGTCCGCATCGGCCTGCCGGGCGATGGAGGGACGCATCGCCCACGCCGCGGGCGACGCCGAGACCGTCGTGCGGCTGCTGGACGGCCTGGACGAGGTCGTCGACCACTCCGGCGCAGCCCTCGACACCTCGCTGCACGGCGACTGGGTCGCCGACGCCCTGTTCCGGCTCGGGCAGGTGCAGCGCGCCGCCGAGGTCCTCACCGCGCACGTCCTCGCCCGCCGCAGCAGCACCCGGCCCACCGTGGTGGTGGAGCGCCTCGCCCAGGTGCCGGGCGCCCTGGAGGCGCTGGTCGCCCGCATGCCCGGCGAGCAGGTCAGCGCGATGGCCGCGGACCTGGCAGAGGCCGGGTCCGGTCTGGGGAGGTTCATGGGGGCCGTCTGGGACTGCGGGCGCAGCCGCGCCGCAGTGCTCGAGCAGCTGACGCGGGACCCTCGCTGCCTGGCGCCCGACGACGTCCTCGACTGGATCGGCCGCCTCGCAGCGGCCGGCGCACCGGCCGGGACGTTCCTGCTCGCCGTGGCGCAACGCTCCCAGGTCTGCACGCCCTCGCGCCTGGTCGCGGCGGCGGTGCTCGTGGAGGCCGGGGCGGCGGAGGCCCTCCCGGTCCTCGACAGGCTCCTGGCGCTGGTGCCGCACGAGGAGGAGGCGACCGTGCGATCGCTGATCGCACGGGCGGCGCCGGCCGTCGCCGCGGCGCTGGAACCCGCCTGACGGTACCTGCGAGGACGCCCCGCACTCCGGGAGGGTGCGGGGCGTCGTCGTGCGCGCCGGGGCGTCAGGAGACCGTCAGCACCTCACGACCGCGCGCCATGCGGATCAGGCGTCCACGCCGGTCCTCGTCGGTGGTTCCCGGCGCGGAGGGCGTGAAGACCACGTTGCCCCGCACTTCGCGGCTGACCAGCTGGACCACCGCGTCGTCACCGCAGTCGACGAGGACCTCGCAGCTCTGACCGTCGGCGTGCTGGGACACGGCCACCAGCGCTTCGATCAACCGGTCCTTGCCGTCCTGCACCACGACGTACGTCCGAGCGGGACCTTGGTAGGGCTGGTCGTAGACGCCGTCGCGGTGGGGGTTACCGAGCCCGTTCCAGAAGTAGGGGTACCAGTCGAGCTCATCGGGCAGGACGATGGTCCCCGCACGAAGGCGATCCACCATCTTCTGCCGGTCGAAGATGTCGTGGAAGTCGGAGACCTGCCACTTGTGCGTGAGCAGGTTGCTGAGCTCCCGCTCGAAGGCCGTCGTGTGCAGCAGCGGGTCCTCGGCGCTGTAGCCGTGGAAGCTCGGCTCGTTGATGATCGGCTGCCGGGGGTTCCAGCACCCAGCGCTGCCCATGTGGTCGTCGTTGATGCTGGCTCGGTCGCCCAGCAGCGCGGCGGCCCGGGTGAAGTAGTCCTGCTCCTGGAAGGCGATCGTGCTGAAGCGCTCGTCGAAGAAGCCGACGTCGCGCACGGCGCTGATGCGGAACCCCATGGACTGGTCCCCGCGCGGCTGGCTGAAGAAGTCCAGACCATCGGGGAGCGCGTCCAGACGCCGCTGCCAGTCGGGCAGCCACTCGACGTCGTTCTGCGCGAGCACGCACCAGGTGACGTCGGACCCGGCGCTGGTCCCGAAGGCGTCCAGCAGCCCGGCGTTCCAGTCCCGCGCGAGGTTGCCCCAAGCGCGGTCCGGCCGCACGACGTTGTGCAGGACGCGCACGTCGTGCGACGACGTCGGGAGCTCGAACTCGGTGTGGTTGTTGATGATGGTCAACCGCACGCGCTCCGGCTCGTGGGCTCCGCGCCACAACGAGGCGACGGCGCGCTCGAGCACCTCCGGTCGCTTGTACGTGACCACGTAGACGGCGATCACGCCACCACCGGCCTCCGGAGCGCTCACGCCGGTGCTCCCGTCGCGGCGCTCCAGGCGACGAAGGCGTCGAGGTCCGCGGGCGTCCCGATGCCGTGCATCGTCCCCCCGAGGCGCGCCACGTCGACGAGGTGGAAGCGCCTGCCCGCGGTGATGAGCTCGTTGTAGACCGGCGCGACGTAGTACTCGCCGTTCGTCCTGCGGTCGGCCGCGACCATCGCGCGGTACCCCTCCAGGAAGTCGCGGGTGCTCGCGAAGTTGTAGATGCCGACGGTGGCGCTCGTGGAGATGACCTCCTTCTCGACCACGCGGGTGACCCACCCGTCGTCGTCGGTGGCGGCGAAGCTCCACTTGGGGTCGTCGGCGGTCATGGTCATCATGTAGCCGTCCGCCGAACGGCCGTCCCCGGCCGCCAGGTAGTCGTCGATGCGGAGGTCCACGTACTGGTCGCAGTTGGCGATCATCAGCGGCGAGCCCTCGGGCAGGTCCACCAGCGCCAGCGACACCGTCTCCGCCGCCCCCTGGGTCACCTCCGGAACCTCGAGCACCCGGCAGTCCCCGGCCACGGCGCGCAGCGCGGCGTCAAGCCGGCCACCGGCCCGGTGCTCGGCCCGCACGACGAACGTGAAGCGGTGCGGGCGCACCGGCTTGAGGTTGTCGACGACCAGCTCGATCATCCGTCGGCCGTCGGGCATCCGGATCAGCGGCTTCGGGTCGGCGTAGCCGGCGTCGGCGAAGCGGCTGCCTCGCCCTGCCATGGGGATGACGATCTCCAGGACGTCGTTCACCGCGGGTCTCCTCCGGGGGTCGGCTGCTCTTCGTCCTCCGGGACCAGGTGCTTGTCACCCGACACGGAGGGGGTCTTCACGGCGACGGTGGTGCAGTCGATGAGAGCGGTGAACCCGGTGGCGGTGAAGGGCGGCAGGACGAGGATGTCGCCGGCCTCCAGCTCGCGACCGCACATCAGGGCCCGGCCGCTGACCAGGAGGGTCACCTCGGTGGCGATGCGGTGCTCGTGCCGCGCCTCGGTCTCACCACGACGGTAGTGCTTCACGGCGACCTCCGCGGCGGAGCTGTGGTGCGCCGTCGGCTGGAAGGCACCGACGAACCAGCCCCCCACCATGTCCTCGAGCCGGAAGTGCTGGACCTGGCTCACCGGACGGCTCCCGCACCGGCCTGCAGGTGGTTCTCGAACGTCGCGATCTCCGCCGGGTCCCGGAAGGAGAAGTAGTCGGACCGGTCGATGACGTGGACGCCGATGCGGGCCCCGTCGAGGATCAGCTCGTTGAGCGCCGGGCACACGAAGTACTGGCCCTCGACGCCGGCGCCCTTCTCGATCATCCGCATCGTGGCGGCGAGGAACGAGCCCGCCGTGCGGAACCAGTAGAAGCCGGCGGTCGCCCACCGGCTGATCGGGTTCTTCTCGCCGGCCTCCACGACGAGATCGTCGGAGACCTTGACGAAGGACCACCGCGGGTGGACGGCGGAGAAGACGACGCAGCCGGCGTCCAAGCCCCGGGCGTCGAACCCCCGGATGACGTCGGTGAGCGAGGCGTCGATCAGCGCGTCGCCGCTGGCCACGACGAGCTGCTCGTCGGCCGGCAACTGGTCGTAGGCCATGAGCGCCGAGCAGGCCGCACCCCGGGTGGTGCCGACGTGGACGACCGTCGCCGTCGGCTCCAGGAGTCGCACGACCTGGTCGGTGCGGTGCGCGCGCGTCTCCTCGCGAGCCAGGACGGCGACGAGCCGGCCGTCGCCGGCCAGGCCGCCGAGACTCTCCATGACGTGCTGCACGAGGGGCTTGCCCGCCACCTCGGCCAGATTCTTGGGGTAGCGGTAGCCGGCGTCGACGTACGCCTGGCTACCACCTGCTGCCAGCAGGAGCGTCTTCACGCCGGGACCTCGCTCATCTCTCGGATCGCCGCCGCGATGCGTTCGTGGGTGACACCGCTGGGATCGCTCACGGGCAGGACCCGGCAGCCGGCGGCCCTCGCCGCGGCGATGCCCTTGTCGTTGTCCTCCACGACCAGCACGTCGGCCGGATCGAGGTCCAGCGACCGCAGCGTCTTGCAGTAGATCTCGGGGTCGGGCTTGCCGCGGACGACGTCGTCGGCGGAGGTCACCACCTCGAACAGCGGCAGGAGCCGCGCACGGCTCAACATGGCCTCGATCGTGGGACGGATCGAGTTGCTGGCGACGGCGAGGCGGTACCCGTCCTGCCGCAGCCGGTTGAGGGCGTACTCGTGCGCGAACGTCGGTCGGCACTCGCGGGCGACGGTCTCCATGGTGAACTGCTGCTTGAGGTTGTTGATGAAGGGGTGCAGCCCCGTCGGCAGCCCCTGCTCGACCGAGAGCATCTCCAGCTTGGTGCGCGTGGGCAGGCCGTCGTAGGTGACGAGGTGGTCGAAGCGGGAGATGGCCAGGCCGAAGTGGCCGAGCGCGGCGTTCAGCGCCTCGTAGTGCCACTCCCGGGCGTCGACGAGGACGCCGTCCATGTCGAAGATGACCGCCTTGACGCTCACGCGAAGAACTCCTCGGCCTCGTCGGGGTGGTCCGTGCAGAGCGCGAACCCGGCGTGCAGGTGGAGGCGCGCCGCACGCACCCGCGTCCACGTTGCAGCGTGCTCACGGCCGTGCAGCTCCGGGGAGACCAGGACCACCTGGCGCCCCCGCTCCAGCTGGGCCCGCACCTCGGCCTCGTCCCACCAGGTGTCGTCGGTGAAGGCGTCGAGCCAGAGCCCCCGGGCACCGGGTGACCAGACGGGGGCCTCGATCTCCGACCACCGCGTGAGCACGGGGACACCGGCGCGGTCGTAGGCCAGCTGGTCGGGGACGGCCATGTCGAAGACGAACGCCCGCTCGACGGCGTCGGCGCTCTGCAGCGACCGGGTGACGGCCGGCGCCAGCCCGTCCGACTTGATGTTCAGCGCGAGCCGCCCGGGACGGCCCAGGGCCGTCCAGCTCTCCAGCAGCGCGCTCAAGGAGAAGCCGTGGCGGTCGCTGCTGCGCGGCGGGTCGTGGCTCACGACGACCTCGCCGTCGAGGTCGCGCAGGTCGGTCTCCACTCCGTGACCGCGGCGCCAAGCGCTCTCCAGCGCGGCCAGCGTGTTGCGCTCGTGCGGCGCCGTCCACGCTCCGCGGTGCGCGAGAATCTCCATGCGTCCTCCTGATGGCCCAGCGTTCTCTCACTCGATCGGCGCAGCAGCGCCGGTCCTTGAGCCTCCGCTCGATCCCGTCCAGTGAGGTCCGTTCCGGCTCCTGGGCTAGGAGGGTGCCGCCTCCAGGAGCTCCCCCAGCGCATCGGCCTGTTCACCGGCCCCCACCCGCCGCAGCGCCGCCTGCATGGCGGACGTGCGCTCGTCGTCGGAGCAGAACCGCCTGATCACCTCCGGCAGGTGCTGCGGCGCCGACTCGTCGACGGCCAGCAGGACCCGCAGGGCATCCCCTGCGTGGAGGTGCTCCACGGCTTCGCCGATCAGCCCGAGGGGTGCGACGGCGAGGGAGCCGGCGCAGGCGGCGGCGACGACCCTCTCGACCGGATCGAGCGCCGGGTCCTCCGCCCGCTGCTGCAAGGCGTGCGGTCCGGGCAGTCCCAGCCGGGTGGCGTGCGCGGTCCAGCGGACGGCCGCGCCGGCATCCACGCGTGCCGCCAGCCGGGCGGCGGCCACGACGACCTCCGGGAAGGGCGTGACCGCGTGGATCGCCTCGGCGATTCCCAGCCACCAGCGCGCGCTGCGCCCGTCGCAGGCCACCAGGCCGCGGTAGAGCGCGCTCACGTCGTTGCCCGGCCAGCGCCGGACCAGCTCACCCGGGTCCAGACCGGCCCGGCGCCACCACTCCACCAGCTGGTCGGGATCGACTCCTCGCGCCGCCTCCGCCATGATCCTGCGGGCCACCTCGGCCGCCGCCTCCGCCTTCTGCCGGGCTGCAGCCCGCGCGCGGACGCTGGCCCACGGATCCGCGACGAGAGCGGTGACCCGCTCACCCGCCGGTGCCGGATCGTCACGGGCGAGCCCCACCTCGACCCGCCACGTGGCGAGCAGGCCACGTCCTTCGGCCGTGTCCTCGACGGCGGCCCACCGCTCGAGGAACACCTCCGCCTCCGCCCAGCGCTCGCCGCAGCACGCGGCCGCCACCGCCACCCTGGCCCACAGGACGGCGACCTGCGCCGGGCAGCGAGCGTTCAGCGCGGCCGTCGCCCTCGACAGCACCGCGTCCCACTGGCCGGCGAGCAGGAGCAGGGACGCCGTGAACGGGGACGGTCCCTCGAGCGTCTCGGCTTGGCGCTGCGTCACGGCCACCGCTGCCCGCCGCGCCCACTCGCTCGCAGCTCCTACGGCGCGGGACGCGGCGGGAGGAGCGTGCAGGGACCACGGCGTGCCCCGCTCGCCCCCGCTCGCCTCCGCCGGCGCACCGGTGTCCACGTCATGGACGGAGGGCAGGAAGGCGTTCACCGAGACCCGCCCTCGTCGCAACCTGGGTTGCAGCCAGAGGAACGGGTCGGGCACGGCCGACGGTGCCGAGACGACCTGGGGGCGGGCAGCAGCGGTTCCGGACGCCAGTGCAGCGACGAGCGAGCAGGCGTCCACCTGCTCGCCCTCGACGAGGAGGAGGGTCCACACCGCAGCGGACGGATCGTCGATGCCGTCCAGCGGCTCTCGCCCCGTCTCGCGACCCTGCCGGCCCGCCGGCTCCTCGGGCCACCAGTCGTCCAGGGCGACCTCCTCGACGGCCAGGGGTGCGAGCGGGCCGAGGGAGGCGCGGGTGACGGCAGCGAGCTCCGGGACACCGCTCACCAGCATATGTACCCTGAGTAGCTGTTCAGTCACCCATTGAGTCTATTGCTGAGGGGGGATCACGTGCACCCGATCGACCCGAGCACCGTCTCCGTCGTCTTCTCGGGACCGGTCAGCGCGTGGACCTCCCGAGCGCTGACGTCCGCCCGCGCGCACCTGCCCGGCGCGCAGGTCGTCCTGTCGACCTGGCGCGGAACGGTTCCCGGCGACCTGGACGTCACCGGCGTGGACGTCGTCGAGAGCGAGGACCCCGGAGGCGGCCCTCGGGACGTGGACGCGTCCGGGAACGAGCTCCCCCCCATGAACACGCAGCGGATGTTCACCAGCAGCCGCGCCGGCCTCGCCCGCGCAGGACGTCCGCACGTGCTGAAGACGCGTTCGGACGCCGTGCTCACCGGAGCGGAGGCCCTGGGCTGGACGCAGCTCGCGGCGCACGCCACCCGCAGCGCGTTCCAGCAGCGGGTGCTGACCTGCTCGGTGGCGACGCGCCCGGCGTCCTCCCAGCTGCTGCACCACCTCTCGGACTGCTTCCACTTCGGCCTGCGCGAGGACGTGACCGCCCTGTGGAACGGGGACGTCCTCGGCGAGGAGGAGAACCACGGCTTCTGGTCGCGCCAGGGGCGCGCCACCCCGTGGATGTGGGATGCGAGATACGCGAACGAGCAGCTGCTGTGGCTCGGCTTCCTGCGGGCACGAGGGATCCAGGTCGACTACCCGTTCCTCGGCGCCGCCGCCCCGGCCGAGGAGGCGGAGCGCTCGACGCGGCTGATCGTGGAGAACTTCGTGGTGCTGGAGCCGTGGCAGCTCGGCCTCTCGCTGCCCAAGCTGGATCCCGTGGTGCGGGTGAGCGCCCGCGCCGGGTACCTCAGCTTCGACGAGTGGCTGGAAGCTGAACGGCGGTTGAGGCCCGCACGCTGACGCCGGCCGCCCACCCGAAGCCCGGGACGACGGAGCGCCCCGCCACGAGGTGGCGGGGCGCTGCGTGGTGACGTGGGACGGCCGGGGCGGTGGCTCAGGCGGTGCGCGCCACTGCCGGTGCGGCGAAGGCGCCGAAGGCCGACAGCGCCAGCCGGTTGCGGAAGTCGCTCTGCGTCCCGACGGCGGCGTAGTAGGCCTCCTTGCGCTTCACGGCGGCCCCCGCGCCCGCGGAGGGCTTGACCATCTCCGGGGACAAGTGGGTGTTCATGCCGTCGCGCAGCAGGACGAGGGCCTCCGCGCGCATCTGGGAGATGCGGGACTCGGAGACGCCGAGCTCCTCGGCGATCTCGGCCATGGGGCGCTCCTGCAGGAAGTAGCCCTCGACGACGATCCGCAGCCGCTCGGGCAGGCAGGCGACGGCCGAGCGCAGGTAGCCCAGGCGCTCGCGGTGCAGCAGCTCCTGCTCGGGGCCGGGGGTGTGGGTGGGCAGGTGGTCGTCCAGGGAGGCGCCGTCGGCGGTGAAGCCCTGCATCGACAGCACCATGGAGCGCTGCGCCTCGTCGCGGGTCTCGGCGAGCTCGCGCTCGGAGACGCCGAGGACGGCGGCCAGCTCGGGGGCGGTGGGGGTGCGGCCGAGCTCGACGGTGAGGGTGTCCTCGGCCTGGCTGAGCTTGCGCTGGCGGCTGCGCAGGCCGCGGGAGGCCCAGTCGGCGCCGCGCAGGTCGTCCAGCAGCGCCCCGCGGATGCGGGTGTTGGCGTAGCGGTTGAAGGGGACGCCCGTGGAGGGGTCGTAGGCCTTCGACGCCTGGAAGAGGGCCATGAGACCGGCAGACGTGAGGTCGTCGCGGCTCACGTGGGAGGGGAGCCGACCGATGAACTCGCTGGTGATGTAGCCGACGAGCGGCAGGTGCTTCTCGACGAGCTCCGCGCGCTGGGCGTCGGTGAGCTCAACGGGGGCGATGGCGGCGTCTGCGGTCACACCCCACTTCTCGGCAGCGCCGACCGGGTGACTTGAGCGCCGAACGGGTGACTGCTGCGGACGCCGGCTCAGGCCAGCAGCCCCCTGTCCGACCACGGCGCGTGGCGAGGCGGACCGGCCGGGTGACGTCTCCCCCGATCGGTCCACGCCGGCTCAGCAGCAGCCCTCCGATGGTCGAAGGTTGAAGCGTGCACGACCACGGGAAGGCTCCGTGGCGCAAGTGGTTCCAGAGCCTGGAGGGACAGACGTGAAGCCGCTGTGGGAGGTCGTCCGCGACCTGGAGTACGCGTACAAGAGGGGTCAGCTGACCCCGACCTACCTCGACGTCTACGCGGAGAAGCACGGCGAGCGCATCAGCGCCCTGTACGCGCTGTGCGCGAAGAACTTCCTCACCGTCCAGCACGAGGCCGGCCGCAACGACCACGTCCTGCGCGACGAGCGCGAGATGGGCATCGACCAGTCCGCCGTCGCGAGGGCGATGGAGGAGAACAGCCGCGAGATGCACCGCGAGCTGCGCAAGGCCATCGATGACGGGCGCCCCTACGCGCTGCGCAAGCCCACCAAGCACGCCCAGTTCATCCGCAAGGACGGGCACTGAGCCGGCGGCCGGCGCTGACTCAGCGGGGCCAGATGCCCGCGGCGTCGAGCTGCGCCAGCCAGCCGTCCTGCCCCGCACCCTCCTCGTAGCGCCGGTCGGCGGTCAGCACGAGCCAGGTCAGCGTCCGGGTGGAGTGGTCGGCGATCCAGTAGTGCGGCACCCGCCACTGCGCGTAGAGCTCGCGCTTGAGCCGGCGGTCGTGCGGGTCACGGCGTGCGACGTCGGTTCCCGGCAGCACGACCCAGCCGGCCGGCGCCGAGGCCAGCAGGCGCGCCTGCAGCTCCCCCACCACGTACTGGTGGGCCGGCCCGGCCATCGGCGTCACGATCAGCCCGCCGTCCACGAGCTCGATGCGGGGACCGCCGTCGTCGTGCGGCAGGTCCTCCAGGTGCAGCGGCAGCGACGTGCCGATCGAGACGCTCACGTGCCCACCTCCTCGTGCCGATCCTAGCCAGCGGACGCGCCCGCTCCGCCCCTTCGAGCCCTCAGCTCGTGGTGGCGGCCGCCGATGGAGGCTCGAGCACCACCGACGGCACCACCGACGAGCAGGGATCGGGGAAGGACACGCATGGGACTGGCCGAGGTCTCCGGCATCCTCTGGAAGGAGCGGGAGCTGCTGGAGCTGCTGCTCTTCAAGCTGGAGGAGGAGCAGCTCGTGCTGGCCAGCGGCCGCACGCGCTGGCTGGCGCACGCGACCCGCGAGGTCGAGTTCGTCATGGAGCAGATCCGGACCACCGAGGTCCTGCGCGCCGCCGAGGTCGACGCCGTCGCCGCCGAGCTCGAGATCGAGCCCGGCCCGAGCCTGAGCGCCCTCGCCGCGGCCGCCCCCGAGCCGTGGGGCGAGCTGTTCCGCGGCCACCGGGACGCCTTCCTCACCCTGACCGCCGAGATCCAGGACCTCGCGGACGCCAACCGCGACCTGCTGAACTCCGGCGCCCGTGCGCTGCGCGAGACGCTGCTCGGTCTGGACACCCCCCTCGACACCTACACCGCCCAGGGCAAGAACACGGTCGCGTCGACCGGTGGATCCCGCGCCCACTTCGTCGACGAAGCACTCTGAGAGGAACCCTGACGATGAGCACCTTCTCCGGCATCAACCAGGCCGCCCGCGCCCTGGGCGCCGCCCAGCGCGGCATGGAGGTCACCGGCCAGAACATCGCCAACGCGAACACCCCCGGCTACTCGCGCCAGCGCGTCGAGCAGTCCGCGAGCGTCCTGCCGCAGACCGGCCAGCACGTGCAGAAGTTCGTGGCCGGCGACGGCGTGACGGTCAACGGCATCACCCGCGTCGCCGACGCGCTGGCCACCGCGACCGCCCGCCAGGACGCCGCCGCCGCCGAGGAGCTGGCGACCGCCGCGAACGTGTGGGCCGGCGTCGAGGCCGCCCTGGGCGACACCGGCACCAGCGGCATGAGCAAGGACCTCGCGAACCTCACCTCGGCGTGGAACGACCTCGCCAAGGCCGGCACGGACGGCCTCGAGGGCGCCCGCTCGCTCGTCGTGACCCGCAGCCAGGCCGTCCTGGACACCATCACCACGATGGACACCAGCCTCCAGGCCCAGTACGAGCAGCTCGGCCTGCAGGCGCAGACGCTGGCGACGCAGGCGAACACGGCCGCCGAGAACGTGGCCAAGCTCAACAAGTCGATCCGCGAGACCCTCGCCTCCGGCGGCTCCGCCAACGAGCTGATGGACCAGCGCGACCAGGTCCTCGACCAGCTCGCGAGCATCACCGGCGCCCGCTCGGTGCACCGCCAGGACGGGACCGTCGACGTCCTGGTCGGCAACGCCACCCTGGTCACCGGCGAGTTCTCCTCCGGCATGGTCATCGGCAACACCGCCGGCGGCAACCCGCAGGTGCGCGAGGGCGCGGAGTACACCGTGAGCGTCGGTGGCCAGAGCACCGGCCCGGTCGCCGGCTCGCTGAAGGCCACGCTGGACGGCGCGAACGACACGCTGAAGAAGCAGTGGGACAACCTGAACGCGTTCGCGACGAAGTTCACCGACGCCGTCAACACCGCCTACAACCCGACCAACGCGGTCGGTGGCGACTTCTTCACCAGCAACGGCGCCACCCTGACCGCGCACGACCTCAAGATCGCCGACGGGCTCACCGCCTACCCGGCCACGCTCAAGGACAGCAGCGGCCTCGCCGGTGCCGCGGGCGGTTCCGACCGCAAGATCGCTCAGGCGGTCGTGGCGACGTTCGACTCGACCAAGGCGGTCTGGCGCACCAACGCGACCACGATCGCCGCCTCGACCCAGTCGGCGGACAACCGCGCCGCGCTGGCCTCGCAGGTCTCGCTGAAGTCCTCCAACGCCCGTGACGCCGTCGCCGGCGTCAACCTCGACGAGGAGATGACCAACCTCGTCTCCTACCAGCACGCCTACTCCGCCGCGGCACGCGTCCTGAACGCGATCGACGAGGCGCTCGAAACGCTCATCCAGCGCACCGGCGTCTGACGACCCCGCTGATCCGACAGGAGGAACCACCATGCTCGGCCGAGTGACCCAGCGCAGCATCGCCACCAGCTCGCTGACCAACCTGCAGAACGCCCAGGCGCGGACCGCCAAGCTCCAGGAGCAGCTGTCCAGCGGCAAGACCCTCAGCAAGGGCTCCGACGACTCGGTGCGCGCGGCCGCCGCGCTGCGCCTCAACGACCAGGTCGCCGTGAGCGCCGAGCACGAGCGCAACGTCATCGACGCCCGCGGCTGGACGTCCGTGCAGGAGGGCGCGCTCGACGCGGTCGTCGACGCGCTGCAGTCCGCCCACGCCCGCCTCGTGCAGGCCGGCAACGGTGCGCTCGACGCCAAGGGCCGTGCGGCGATCGCCGCCGAGCTCGCGGAGGTCAAGAACACCGTCCTCGGCAAGGCCAACACCCAGCACCAGGGCCGGGCCGTCTTCGCCGGCACCACCGACGCCGACGTCGCCTTCGACCCCACCTCGTACGCCACCAAGGACGACGGCGGAGCCGTCCGCCGCACCGTCGCCCCCGGTGTCGCCATGACGGTCAACATCAACGGCTCGACGGTCTTCGGCGACGGCGCCACCTCGCTGTTCAAGGAGCTCGACGACCTCGTCGCCGCCGTCACCGGCAACGACACCGCGGCGATGGCCGAGGGCCTGACCACCCTGCAGGGCCGGATCCACAAGGCGACCAGCGCCATGGCCACCATCGGCGCCCGCGACAACCAGCTCACGCTGGCCGAGGACGCCAACCGCGCCCAGGGCGCCTTCCTGACCCAGCAGCTGGACGACGTCGAGGGCCTGGACATGGCCAAGGCGTTCGTCGACTTCAACCTGCAGAACGTCGCCTACCAGGCTGCGCTGGCCTCGACCGCCAAGGTCATCCAGCCCACCCTCATGGACTTCCTCCGCTGACCTGCCCCCACCCCCAGGAGTTCCTAGAGTGACCCTCATGACCGACGCGCCCGTGACCGCCCCCACGATCGAGTTCGTCTCCCCGATCATGGGCTTCGCCGAGCACACCAGCTTCCACCTCGTCCCCCTCGACGAGGACGGGCAGCTGTACTCGCTGCGCAGCACCGACGGCACGGGCGTCCGCCTGGTCGTCGTGGCTCCGGGCAGGTTCTTCCCCGGCTACGCGCCCGAGGTCGACGACGAGACCGTCGCCGCCCTCGACCTGCGCGACGCCACGGAGGCCGCGGTGCTCAACGTGGTGAACATCGGCGACGACCCGGCCACGGCGACGGTCAACCTGCTCGCCCCCATCGTCATCAACCACCGCACCATGCGGGCCGCCCAGACCGTGCTCGTCGGCACCGACCTGCCGCTGCGCGCGCCCCTCATGGCCGCCTGACCCGCGAGGCCGCTCCCCGCGGCAGCACCCCGCACGGACGCGCACGAACCCGCACCACCCCGCAGGGCCCCGCACCGGCACCGCCGGTGCGGGGCCCTGCTCGTGCTCGTAGCCTGCGACCATGAACCTCGAGCGTCCCGTGGCCCCGGAGCCGTACTCGCTGCTGCCGGCGGTCCCGTCCTTCTCCCTCACCTCCACCGACGTCGCCGCCGGCGAGCCGATGGACGAGCGCCACGCGAGCGGGAACACCTCTCCGCAGCTGGCGTGGGAGGGCTTCCCGGAGGGCACGAAGTCGTTCCTGGTCAACTGCTTCGACCCGGACGCGCCGACCCCGGCGGGCTTCTGGCACTGGAGCGTGGTGGACCTGCCGGTCACCGTGACGAGCCTGCCCACCGGTGCTGGCGGGCAGCCGGCGCCCGAGGGGGCGACGACGCTGCGCAACGACATGGGCACGGCCGACTTCACCGGCGCCGCTCCCCCGCCCGGTGACCGCCCGCACCGCTACGTCTTCGCGGTGCACGCCCTCGACGTGGAGTCCCTGGGCCTGCCGGAGGGCGCCACCCCGACCGTGGCGGCCTTCATGTCGCTCGGTCACGTCCTGGCCCGCGCCACCCTGGCGCCCGTCTACTCCCGGTGAGCGGCACGACGGACCAGGCCCGGGTGCCGGCGGCCGCGCAGCGGGTCGCGGGCGACCTGGAGCTGCTGCCCGCCGCCGAGCACCCCGAGCTGCTGCCCGAGGCGGTCCTGCGGGCGCTGCCGGAGGGTGCGTGGTCGCTGGCCATCGACCCCGGCGTCGCGGACACCGCGGCCCTCGTCGAGGCGGCGGGCGTGCCGCTGGACGGCTCCGCCAACTGCGTCGTCGTGGGCGGCAGGCGCGACGGGGAGGAGCGGGTCGCGGCGTGCGTGGTGCTGGCCAGCACCCGCGCCGACGTCAACGGCGCCGTGAAGAAGGCGCTGGACGTGCGCAAGGCCTCCTTCCTGCCCCAGGAGCGGGCCGTGGCGGAGTCCGGGATGGAGTTCGGCGGCATCACCCCCGTCGGCCTGCCCGCGGGCTGGCGCATCCTCGTCGACTCCGCGGTCGCCGCCAGCGACTGGGTGCTCATCGGCTCCGGGGTGCGCCGCTCCAAGCTCGTCGTGCGGGGTGCGGACCTGGCCGCGCTGCCGGGCGCGGAGGTCGCCGACATCGCCCTGCCCGCGAGGTGAGCGCCCGGTGAGGCAGCCGTGATGCTGCTCGCCCGCGGCGGCCGCGACGCGGCGGCGGTGTGGGAGGACTACGCGCTGATCGGGCGCTGGCCGGCGTGGTCGCCGCAGATCCGGTCCGTGCAGGCGTCCGCCGACGCGATCGCGCCCGGGGTCACGGGCACGGTCCGCGCCCCGCTGGGGGTGCGGATCCGCTTCCGCGTCACCGCCGTCGACGAGGCGGCCCGCAGCTGGCGCTGGGTCGTGCAGGCGGCCGGGATCACCGCCGGGCTGGAGCACCGGGTGCTCGCCGTGCCCGGCGGGTGCCTGACGACGCTGCGCATCGAGGGGCCGGTGGTGCTGGCCGCCGCGTACGCGCCGGCGGCGCTGCTGGCCCTGCGCCGGCTGGTCGCCGCTCCGGGCACCCCGGGCGCGGTCCCGGCCGGCCCGTCAGACCGGTGAGAGCAGCCGGCCGACCGCCTCGGCGGGCGGGCTCTCCCCGCGCAGGACGGCGACGACCTCGCGGGTGAAGGGCAGCTCGCCGACGCGGTCGAGCACGGCCGGGGCGGTCCACACGCCCTCGGCCGTGCCGCCGGAGCGCTCCAGCGCCGCCGCCAGCGGCAGGCCCTCCCCCAGCGCCACCCCGACGCGGTGGTTGCGCGAGAGCCCGGAGGTGCAGGTGGCCACGAGGTCGCCCGCCCCGGCCAGGCCCAGGAAGGTGCCCTGCTCCCCGCCCAGGCGCACCCCGAGCGCGGCGGTCTCGGCCAGGCCCAGGGTGAGGACGGCCGCGCGGGCGTTGGCGCCCAGCCCGGCGCCCTCGACCATGCCGACGGCGAGCGCGACGACGTTCTTCAGGGCCCCCGCGACGTCCACGCCCACGACGTCGGTGACCGGGTGGCCGTGGAAGGAGGGGGTGCCCAGCCGCTGCGCGACGGCCGTCGCGACGGCCAGGTCCGCGCAGGCGACGACCGTGGCGGCCGGCTGGCCGCGGGCGATCTCCAGCGCCAGGTTCGGCCCGGACAGCACCGCCACGTCCCGCCCGCCGCCGGTGCCGCTCGCGGTGCCGAGGACGTCGGCGACGACCTCGGCGCCGAACAGGCCGCTGCCCTGCTCCACGCCCTTGGCGAGGTTGACCAGCGGCACGGCCGGCAGCAGCTCCCGCCAGGCCGTCAGCTGCGCGCGCAGCCGCTGCAGCGGCACGGCGAGGACGACGACGTCGGCGCCGTCGAGGACCTCGTGCACGTCGGCGGAGGCGGCCAGCTCGGCGGGCAGCTGCACGTCCGGCAGGTAGCGGGCGTTGCGGTGCGACCGGTGCACCTCCTCGGCCAGCTCGGGGCGGCGGCACCACAGCCGCGTCGGCCCGCCCTGCGCCGCCAGGCCGGCGACGGCCGTCCCCCACGCCCCGGCGCCCAGGACCGCGACCCGCCTCATGCGCGCGTCGCCCACAGGGCCACGGCGCTGGCGGCGGCGACGTTGAGGCTGTCCACCCGCTCGTCCATGGGGATGCGCACGGCGACGTCGGCACCGCCGAGCGCGCGGCGGCTCAGCCCGTCGCCCTCGGTGCCCAGCAGCAGGGCCAGGCGCTGCGGGGCGGCGAACTCGGCCAGCGACACCGCGTCCTCCCCCAGCGCCAGCGCGGCGACGGTGAACCCGGCCTGCCGCAGCAGGTCCAGGTCCCCCGGCCAGGCGCCCGCCCGCGCCCACGGCAGGTGCAGGACGGTGCCCATCGACACCCGCACGCTGCGCCGGTACAGCGGGTCGGCGCAGCGCGGGCTGACGACCACGCCGTCGACGCCGAAGGCGGCCGCGGAGCGGAAGAGGGCGCCGACGTTGGTGTGGTCGACGACGTCCTCGAGGACCACCAGGCGCGCCGGGCCGGGCGGCAGCGCGGCCAGCAGCTGCGCCACCGTGCGCTGCGGGGGGCGGTGCATCGAGGCGATGGCCCCGCGGTGCAGGTCGACGCCGGTGAGCGCGGCGAACGCCTCGACGGGGGCGGTGAAGACGAGCGCGTCGGCGGGCAGCACGTCCTCCAGGTCCGCCAGGCGCGCCGGGGTCAGCAGGAAGGAGCGGGGCCGGTGACCGGCGGCCAGGGCCCGGCGGACCACCTCGACGCCCTCGGCCAGGAACAGCCCCTCGGCGGGTTCGCGGCGGGCGCGCAGCTGCACGTCCTTGAGCGAGGTGTAGTCGCGCAGGTGGGTCGCGTGGGCCGGGTCGGTGAGGTCCTCCAGCACGATCCGCGGCACCCGCCGACGCTACCCCACCCTTCCGTCGTGATCTTCCGCGGTGCACCGCGGAAGATCACGAGTCGTCCACAGGGCGGCGCCGGCCGTGGTGGCGCGGGTGGTGCGGGACGGGTCAGCGGGTGGGGACGCCCTCGGGGCTCTGCAGGACGGCGGTGTCCCGGACGGCGGTGTCCCGGAGGGGCTCCAGGGCCGCCAGGTCCAGGACGCCCTCGACGCGGGGGTCGGGACGGCCCAGCAGGAAGCCCTGCGCGGCGTCGCAGCCCAGCCGGCGCAGCGCGTCCAGCTGGCCCTGGGACTCCACGCCCTCGGCGACGACGCCCACGCCCATGTTCTTGGCCATGCCGATGATGCCCGCGACGACGGCCTCGTCCTGGCGGCGCTGGCCGAGGCCGGCGATGAAGTGCCGGTCCACCTTCACGTGGTCGATGGGCATGGTCTGCAGGTGGGCCAGGGAGGAGACGCCGGCGCCGAAGTCGTCGACGGCCACCCGCACGCCCATCATGCGCAGCGCGTGCAGGGTGCTGAAGTGCGCCTTGGCGTCGGCGACGAGCAGCTCCTCGCTGACCTCCACGAGCAGCGCGTTGCCGGCCGGCCCGCTCGGCTGGGCGGCGGCGATGGCGTCGAGCAGCTCGGCGTTGGCCAGCTGCTTGGGCGAGACGTTGACGGCGATGGTGAGGTCGCAGCCCTCGATGCGCTCGTACCAGTGCTCCAGGGTGCGCCAGGCCTCGGCGATGACCCACTTGCCGATCTCCACGATGAGCCCGCTGCGCTCGGCCAGCGGCACGAAGTCCGCCGGGTGCAGCAGGCCGCGGCGCGGGTGCTGCCAGCGCAGCAGCGCCTCCAGGCCCTGCACGTGCCCGTCGCGCAGGTCGACGATGGGCTGGTAGTGCAGGCGCAGCTGGCCCTGCTCGACGGCCAGCGCCAGGTCGACCTCGGTCTGGCGGCTGTCGACGGCCTGGGCCTGCATGCGCTCGTCGAACAGCTCCGAGCGCGCCTTGCCGCCCTCCTTGGCGCGGTAGAGCGCGGCGTCGGCGCGGCGCAGCAGCTTGGAGGCGTCGCCCTCGTCGCGGGCCAGGGCGATGCCGACGCTGGGGGTGATGTGCAGGCTGCGGCCGCCGCCGATGTCGACGGGGCGGTCGGCGATGGAGCTGACGACGCGCTCGGCGATGCGGCTGGCGTTCAGCTCGTCGGCGAGGTCCTCGCACAGCACGGCGAACTCGTCGCCGCCGAAGCGGGCGACGGTGTCCTCCGGGCGCACGGCCGCGCGCAGCCGGTGGGAGACCTCCACGAGGACGACGTCGCCGGCGGCGTGGCCGTGAGTGTCGTTGACGCCCTTGAAGCCGTCGAGGTCGAGGTAGAGGACGGCGCAGGCGCGGGCGCCGCGGCGGGCGAGGGCGTGCTGGAGGCGGTCGGTGAACAGCTGGCGGTTGCCCAGGTCGGTGAGGGGGTCGTGCAGCGCCTGCCGCAGCGCGGCGTCCAGCGCCTCCTGGTTGCGCAGCCCCTCGGCGTCCAGGCGCTCGGCGGACTGCACGGCCAGCACGAGCAGCAGCGCGGCGGCGGTGATGCCGCCGGCGAGCGCCGCGAGCAGCGCCTGCAGGGTGGGCTCGCCCTCCAGCAGGCGCTGCAGGAGGGCGACGACCCCCACGACGACGAGCGGGGAGGCCAGCGCCCAGGGCACGACGCGGGTGCGGACGTCGTCGCCGGCGAGGTGTCGTGCCGACCAGGGCCAGCGGGTCATCGGGCTCCTCCCGGCCCCGGGGGCCGTTGCGGACGGGACCACGCACCGATCACTCGGTGCGCTCCATCAATCGCTCATCGTCACGGATCTAGAACTACCTGTCTACTTCACCCGTCCGGGCGCGTCCTGTCGAGATGCTCCGGCGCTCACCCGAACGGGTGTCGGGACGGCGGCCCGGGACGGCGGCTCGGGCGGCGGGTCAGGACAGCACGAGGGCGCCCGGCCAGCTCGCCGGCGCCGGCGGGGGCCGCCACCGGCCGGCGCCGGTGCGGGTGCCCGGGGTGAGCGCGCCCAGGACGCGCGGGCCGGCGGCGCCGGTGCAGGAGGGCACGTTGCCGGGCAGGCCGTGGACGTGCGCCCAGCCGAGCAGCGCGAAGGCCACGGCCTCCTTCTCGTCGGCGGGGCAGCCGAGCTCCTCGGTGCGCCGCAGCGCGCCGGGCGGCAGCCGCGCGGCGAGCGCGGCCATCAGCGCGGGGTTGCGCACCCCGCCGCCGGAGGCGAAGACCAGCTGCGCACCGGCCGCGGTGAGGGCCTGCGCCACCGTGCGGGCGGTCAGCTCGGTGAGCGTGGCCACGAGGTCGGGCAGCGCCGGCCGCAGCCCGGTCCGCTCCAGCACGGCCTGCACGTACCCGGCGTGGAAGAGCTCCTTGCCCGAGCTCTTGGGCGCGGGCAGCGCGTAGTACGGCTCGGCGAGCAGGGCCGTCAGCAGCGCCGCGTCGACGGTGCCGGCCGCGGCGAGCGCGCCGTCGCGGTCGAAGACCTCCGGCACGGCGGGGTCGGCGGCGACGACGGCGTCCACGAGGGCGTTGGCGGGGCCGGTGTCGAAGGCCACCGGCTCGGCGCCCGGGCCGCAGAGCGTGGCGTTGGCGATGCCGCCGAGGTTGAGCGCGGCCACCCGCCGGCCGGCGGCCACGTGCGGTGCCAGCAGCAGCCGGTCCAGCAGCGGCACCAGCGGGGCGCCCTGCCCGCCGGCGGCCACGTCCGCGGTGCGCAGGTCGGCCACGACGGGGGCACCGGTGGCCTCGGCGGTCCAGGCGGGCTGGCCGACCTGCAGGGTGCCGCGGGCCCGGCCGTCCTCGACCCAGTGGTAGAGCGTCTGCCCGTGCGAGCAGACCAGGTCGAACGGCTCGGGCACGGCCGCCGCGGCGGCGGCGAACTCCTGGCCGATGCGCACCTGGAGCGCGCACAGCTCCCGCGCGCTCAGCCGCGCGGGCGGCAGCGCCCGCACCAGCGCGGCGCGCAGGTCCGGCGAGTACGGGACGCTGCCGCGGTGGCCCAGCCGCGCGTGCAGCACCCCGCCCTCGAGGTGGAAGTCCACGACGGCCACGTCGATGCCGTCGTGGGAGGTCCCGGAGATCATCCCGAGGACGCGCGTCACAGCTCACCCAGCGCCCGGGCCAGCGATCCGCCGGCGCGCTCTAGGGCGGCGCGCGCGGCGGGGGCGTCCACGCCCAGGCGCAGCATCGCGACGGCCGTCCCGGCGTGGCCGTCGGCCGCGGCGAGGGCGGCGCGGGCCTGCTCGTCCGCGGCCCCGGTCGCGGTGGCCACGATGCGCAGCGCCCGCTGCTGCAGCTTGGCGTTGGTGGCCCGCACGTCGACCATGAGGCTGCCGTAGGTCTTGCCGAGGCGGACCATCACCAGCGTGCTGAGGGTGTTGAGCACGAGCTTCGTCGCCGTGCCCGCCCGCAGCCGGGTCGAGCCGCGCACGACCTCGGGGCCGACGACGACCTCGATGGCGACGTCGCTGCGGGCGCTGACCGGTGTGGCGGCGTTGCAGGACAGGCCCACGCGCAGGCAGCCGAGCTGCCCGGCGCGCTCCAGGGCGCCGAGGACGAACGGCGTGCGCCCGCTGGCGGCGATGCCGACGACGCTGTCCAGCGGCCCGGCACCGGCCTCGTCGAGCGCGGCGGCCCCGGCCGCCGGGTCGTCCTCGGCGGCCTCGACGGCCTCCACGAGCGCCGCGGGCCCGCCGGCGACGATCCCGACGACCAGGCCGGGCGGGGTGCCGAAGGTGGGCGGGACCTCCGAGGCGTCCAGGACGCCGAGGCGGCCGGAGGTGCCGGCGCCCACGTGCAGCAGCCGGCCGCCGCGGGCCATGCGCTCGGCGATCGCGTCGACGGCGGCGGCGATGGCCTCGCGCTGGGTGGCCACGGCGTCCGCGACGCGCGCGTCGCCCTCGCCCACGAGCCGCACCAGCTCCGGCGTCGACATCGCCTCCAGCTGCGGGCCGAGCTCGCCGGAGGACTCGGTGGTCAGCGCGTCCAGGTCCTCGGGGGCCTCCCCGGGCGGCCGCCCGCTCCCCCGCCCGCCGCTCACCGGCCCTGCCCCGTGGTCACGGTGCGCCGGTCGTCCAGACCCCGGCGGGTGATCCCCGTGCGGTCCAGCTCCTCCAGCAGCGGCACCGCCACCCGCCGGGAGGTGCCCAGCGCGCGCCGGGCGTCGGCGGTGGCGAACGGCTGCGGCAGCCGCGCGAGCAGGTCCGCGGCGCGCTGGCGGTAGCCGGGGGCCAGCACGAGCCCGTCGGCGACGCGCTCGAGCCGGCCGGCGCGCACGGCGGCCGCCAGCTCGGTGCGCCCCAGCCGCAGCTCGCGCAGGCGCTCGACGTCCGGTGCGGCGAACGGCTGGCGCGCGAGGTCGGCCAGCACCGCCTCGACGGCGCGCTCGACGGCGGGCGGCAGGGTGTCGGTGCGCTCGACGACGCGGCCGTCGGCCAGCCGCAGCGGCGGGGCGACGAGGGCCTCGACGAGGGCGCGGTCGGGCAGGCCGAGGGTGCGGCGCGCCTCCTCCAGGCTCGGGCCGGGCTGCAGCGGGTGCGCCGCGCGGTGCGCGCGCACCGCCTCCAGCAGCGCCGGGCCCAGCCGCGCCCAGTGCGCGGGGTCGGCGTACCAGTCCCCCGCCACCGGCCGCGAGCGCACCGGCACGCCCATCGCCCGCAGCAGCGGCGCCCGCACCAGCTGGCGCCGGCGCAGCTCGGAGGCCTCGTCGGGCTCCCCGCGCAGCAGGCTCAGCTGGGCGGCGCGGGCGGCCGCGGCGCCGCGCCGGCGCAGGGCGGGCGGGCGCACGTCGAGGGCGGTCGCCCCGCCGAGCACGACGTGGCGCGCGGGGTCGCGCAGCAGGAGCCGGTCGCCCAGGCGCAGCGGCAGCGGCTGCGCCAGCTGCAGGCGCAGCAGGGCGTCGTCGCCGTCGGCGCCCAGCGGGCGCACCCGCGCGGGCACGGCCGCCGAGCCGACGTGCACGACGAGCTGCCCGGCGTCCTGCCGGCCCTCCTCGCCCGCCGGCAGCCGCACGTCGACGACGTCGGTGTGCACGTGGGTGCCGGGGGTCAGCAGCGCGTCGCCGCGGCGGACGTCGGAGCGGTCCACGCCGCGCAGGTTCAGCGCCACGCGGGCGAGGGCGGTGGCGCGCTCGACCTCCGCCTCCAGGCTCTGCACCGAGCGCACCCGCACCCGGGTGCCGCGCAGCTCCAGCTCGTCGCCGACGGCGACGCCGCCGGCGCCCAGGGTGCCGGTGACGACGGTCCCGGCGCCCTTGACGGTGAAGCTGCGGTCCACCCACAGCCGCACGGGTGCCTCGGCCCGCGGCACGGGCAGCGCGGCGAGCAGCCGGGCGAGCGCCGCGCGCACCTCGTCCAGCCCCTGGCCGGTCACCGCGCTGCACGCCACGGCGGGCACCCGGCCCAGCGAGGTGCGGGCCAGCTCGGCCAGCGCCCGCTCGGTGGCCGGGGCGGGGTCGGCGAGGTCGGCGCGGGTGACGACCAGCAGGCCGTGGCGCACGCCGAGGGCGTCCAGGGCGGCCAGGTGCTCGGCCGACTGCGGCATCCAGCCGCCGTCGGCGGCGACGACGAACAGCGTGGCGGGCACCGGCCCGGCGCCCGCCAGCATCGTCGGCACGAAGCGCTCGTGGCCGGGCACGTCGACGAGGGCCACCGGCCCGGCGCCGGGCAGCTCGGTCCAGGCGAAGCCCAGGTCGATCGTCAGCCCGCGCCGCTTCTCCTCGGCGAAGCGGTCGGGGTCGCGGCCGGTGAGGGCGCGCACGAGGGTCGACTTGCCGTGGTCGACGTGACCGGCGGTGGCGACGACGTGCATCAGCGCGCCCCCGCCGCGAGCGCCGCGACGTCCGCGACCGCGTCGGCGACCCGCGCGTCCTGCTCGGGGGCCAGGCAGCGCAGGTCCAGCAGCAGGCGGCCGCGCTCGACGCGCCCGACGACGGCGGGGGTGGCGCGCCGCAGCGGCAGCGCGAACGCCTCCGGCAGCGAGAGCACCCAGGAGGGCAGCTCGACACCGGGCGCTCCCCCGCCGCCGACGACCGCGGGCGCGGCCTGCACGGACACCTCGACACCGGCGCTCCGCACCGCCTGCGCGGCCGCCTCGCAGCGGGCGCGCAGCCGCTCGGGGTCGGCGTGCACCGCCGTGCTCGTGGGGTTGCGCACGTCGCGCACGGTCGCCTCCAGCGCGGCCAGGGTCAGCTTGTCCACCCGCAGCGCCCGGGCCAGCGGGTGCCGCCGCAGCCGCTCGACGAGGTCGGCGCGGCCCAGCACCAGACCCGCCTGCGGGCCGCCGAGCAGCTTGTCGCCGCTGGCGGTCACCAGGTGCGCGCCGGCGGCCAGCGCGCTCGCGGCGTCGGGCTCGGCCGGCAGGGCGGGGTCCGGGCGCAGCAGGCCGGAGCCGGTGTCGACGACGACGGGCACGCCGAGGGTGGCCAGCTCACCGGGTTCGACGCCGGCGGTGAAGCCCGTGACGACGAAGTTGGAGGGGTGCACCTTGAGGACCATGCCGGTGCGCGGCCCGATCGCGGCCGCGTAGTCGGCCAGGGTCGTGCGGTTGGTGGTGCCCACCTCGCGCAGCCGCGCGCCGGTGGACTCCAGCAGGTCCGGCAGGCGGAACCCGTCGCCGATCTCGACGAGCTCGCCGCGGCTGACGACGATCTCGCCGCCCGCGGCGAGCGCGGTGGCGGCCAGCACCAGCGCGGCGGCGCCGTTGTTGACCACGTGCACGTCCCCGGCCTCGGGGACGGCGTCCCGCAGCGCCTGCAGCGTGCCGCGCCCGCGGCGGGCGCGGCGGCCGGTCTCCAGGTCCATCTCCACGTCGGTGGCCCCGGCCGCGGCGACGACGGCCTCGAGCGCCGCGGCCGACAGCTGCGCGCGGCCGAGGTTGGTGTGCAGGACGGCTCCCGTGCAGTTGAGCACCGGGCGCAGGGAGGAGCCGGCGGGGGGCAGCGCGGCCAGGACCTCGGCCACGAGGTCGGCGGCGGGCACGGCTCCCGCGCGCACCCGCTGCTGCACCTCGCGGACCAGTCCCTTGACGAGGTCGCGGCCGTGGCGCTCCAGCGCGTCGGCGAGCTCCGGTGCGGCCAGCACCGCGTCGGTGCGCGGGACGCTGCGGCGCACGTCCTGCGGCGCGTCCTGCGGCGCGGTGGGGGGCACGGTCGCTGGCACGGGGCAGGAACCTACGCGCTGGCGGAGGCGGATGGGAATCGAACCCACCTGACCGAGGTGCTCGGTCACGTCGGTGTTGAAGACCGCGGGGGCCACCAGGCACCCGTACGCCTCCCCGGGCAGCGCGCGGGGGCCACCCTGCCACACCGCGGCGGCGGTGACCTACCGTGGCGGCCGTGACGGCTCGGAGCAGCGCCCAGCAGGTGCGGTTGACCCAGTACGCCCACGGCGGCGGGTGCGCGTGCAAGATCCCGCCCGGCGAGCTGGAGGAGATGGTGGCCGGGCTGGCCCCGGCCGCCGGCGGCGACCTGCTCGTGGGGGTCGGCGACGACGCGGCGGTGGTGCGGATCGACGGCGGCACGGCCGTCATCGCCACCGCCGACTTCTTCACCCCCGTCGTCGACGACGCCTACGACTTCGGCCGGATCGCGGCGACCAACGCCCTCTCCGACGTCTACGCCATGGGCGGGCGGCCGCTGGTGGCGGTGAACCTGCTCGGCTGGCCGCGCGACGTCCTGCCGCGCGAGCTGGCGCGCGAGGTGCTGCGCGGGGGCGCCGACGCCGCCGCGGCGGCCGGCTGCCACCTCGGCGGCGGGCACAGCATCGACGACCCGGAACCCAAGTACGGGATGGCCGTCACCGGCACCGGGGACCCGCAGCGGCTGCTGCGCGCTGACGCGGCCGTCGCGGGCGTGCCCATCACCCTCACCAAGCCGCTGGGGCTGGGGGTGCTCAACAACCGGCACAAGCAGACCGGGGAGGTGTTCGAGGAGGCGATCGCCGTCATGACGACCCTCAACGCCGACGCCTCGGCCGCGGCGCTGGCCGCCGGTGCCCGCTGCGCCACCGACGTCACCGGTTTCGGCCTGCTGGGGCACCTGCACGAGGTCGCCCGCGCCAGCGGGGTCACCGCCGTCGTCGACGCCGCCGCCGTGCCCTACGTCGAGGGGGCGCGGGCCTCGCTGGCCGCCGGCCACGTGCCGGGCGGCAGCCGCCGCAACCTGGACTGGGTCCGCCCGGGCCTGCGGGCCGACGGCCTGGACGAGGACGAGCTGGTGCTGCTGGCGGACGCGCAGACCTCCGGCGGGCTGCTGGTCGCCGGGGAGGTGCCCGGGTACCCGGTGGTCGGGGAGTTCGTCCCCGCGCAGGAGGGCACCACCCTCGTCGTCCGCGGTTGAGGCGCCCGCGCGCTCAGGGCTTGCGCTGCTCCTGGCGCGGGGCGCCGGAGGTGCCGCTGCCGTCGGAGGTCCCGGCGGTGGTGGCCGGGGTGGCCGGGGCGCCGCGCAGGTAGAGGAACCAGTAGGCCAGGCCGACGAAGACGCTGCCGCCGACGACGTTGCCCATGCCCGCGAACAGCCAGTTGCGCAGGATGTCGCCCCACCCGAAGCCGGGGGTGCCGGCCCAGTGCGCGGCGGGCAGGAAGAACATGTTGGCCACGATGTGGTCGAAGCCCAGCGCCACGAAGGCGGTGATGGGGAAGAAGATCGCCAGGACCTTGCCGGCGATGTCCTCGGCCGCCAGGGCCATCCACACCCCCAGGCAGACCAGCCAGTTGCAGCCGATGGCGCGCAGGAAGATCGTGCCGTTGGACTCGGTGACCGCCTTGCCGGTGGCGATGGCCGACAGCCGCTCGTAGGTGGCGGCGGCCGTGGAGCCGTCCGGGGAGCCGGCCGTGCCGACGACCCCGGCCTGGATGGCGAGGACGTAGGCCACGAACAGCGCGCCGAGCAGGTTGGCGACGAGGATGACGCTCCAGTTCAGCCCGAGGCGGCCGATGCCGATCCGCTTGTGCAGCACCGCCATGGGGACCAGGGCCATGTTGCCGGTGAGCAGCTCGGACCCGGCGACGATGACGAGGACGAGGCCCATGCTGAAGACCGCGCCGGTGAGCAGCGTGGTCACCCCGCCCCACAGGGCGGGGTCCAGCCCGGCGGTCACGTCGACGGCCAGCAGACCGGCGAAGGCGATGTACGCGCCGGCGAGGAAGCCGCCCACGAGCATCTTCGCGACCGGCAGGTGCGCCTTCTTCTCACCGGCCGCCGCGGCGGCGACGGCGATCTGGTCCGGCGTCTTGTACGCCACGGTGGTGCCTCCCTGCGGGGGTGTGGTCAGCGGGCGGCCGCTGTGCCGGCCGTCCGCCCGGCGGGTGGTTCCACCGGTCCTCTCAGGCGCGGGCCCCGCGGGCCCGCTCGTCCTCGGCGTGGTGGTCCTCGCGGGCGAGGGCCTCGCGGTCGGCGAGGCGCTGGCGCTGCGGGACGACCACGTACTTGGGGTCCTTCGTCGAGGCGACCCCGGCCTCGAAGACCGCCATCCGGGTCAGGAACGACCCGGCGAGCAGACCGGCCCCGGACAGCGCGGAGGCGACGCGCGAGCGGCGGCCGAGGACGGCCCCCACGGCCCCCGCGGCCGTCAGCGCCCGCGCCAGCTTCAGGAACCTGCCCGGACGCCCCAGGTGGAACGGTTCGCTGACCAGGCCGTGGCCGGACTCCATGCGGTGCGCCGCGACCAGCTCGACGCTCGCGCCGATGAGCGCGGCGCGCGAGGCGGTGGCGTTCTGGGACACCGGCGAGAGCACCAGGCCGGCGCCCGCGCCGGCGGCCAGCGCGCTGCCGCCGAAGACGAACGGCAGCTCGCGGTACGGCTCGTGCCAGCTGGGGACGGCGGTGTCGGCGAACAGGACGGCGGTGTAGGTGGCCAGCAGCGGTGCCGTCAGCGCGGCCCCGGCACCGGCCGCCGAGCCCAGCGGCCCGGCGAGGCGGCGGGCCAGGCCGAGCAGGCCGTGCCGCGGCAGCAGCGGGCCGACCTCGGAGACGGCGGCGGCCCCGCACAGCGGTCCGAACGCGGACAGGATCCACGTGCCGACCGACATGGGCGAGGTGGGCTTGGCGATGCGGAGCATGTTGTAGAACCGCTCGGGCCGGCCGAGGTCGATGATGAGGAAGTACGCGCTGGCACCGACGGCGCCCAGCGAGGTCAGGCGCAGCCCGCGGCGGGCGGCCACGTGCCCCTTGCCGTCCGCGACCGCGGCGAGCATCGAGGTGCCTGCGGCCAGGCCGCCGGTGAACAGGTAGTAGGCGATGTCGTGCGTCCACACCGGGGGCTTGAGCACGGCGCGGCCGTAGTAGGAGCGGAACTCCGCGTCCGGGACGACGGCGTTGACGTCGCCCTTGCGCTTGCGGCCGGCGCCTGCGTCCCGCTTGCCCATCCCGGCGCCCCACATGCGTGCGGCCTGCCCGCCGATCGGGTCGGTGCCGTCGGCGTGCTCGGAGCCGGGCTGGCCGGGCTGGTGCGGGGTGCGCTGGGAGGGCCGGGGGTCCTCCTGCCGGAAACCCCTCATCTGGGGCGGCTCCTGCGGGCTCATCGCCGGCCCACCGCCGCCGCGAGCGTGCCGAGCACCATGAACCCGGCCGCGGCGGCCATGTGCTTGTACATGGACGGCAGGTCGCGGGTGGTGACGACCGGGTCCGGCGGCAGGCCGTAGACCTCCGGCTCGTCGAGCAGCAGGAAGAACGCCCCGTCCCCGCCGACGCCGTCGTCGGGGTCGTCCCCGTACAGGCGGGCCTCGGTGACGCCGACCTCGTGCAGCTGCCGGCGGCGCCGCTCGGCGCGCTCGCGCAGCTCGTCGAGGTCGCCGAACTGGATCGACTCCGTGGGGCACGCCTTGGCGCACGCGGGCGTCTGGTCCTCGCCGAGGCGGTCGTAGCACAGCGTGCACTTCCAGGCCCGGCCGTCGCCCTCGCGCTTGTCGATGACGCCGTAGGGGCAGGCGGAGACGCAGTAGCCGCAGCCGTTGCAGACGTCCTGCTGGACCACGACGGTGCCGAACTCGGTGCGGAAGAGCGCCCCCGTGGGGCAGACGTCCAGGCAGGCGGCGTGCGTGCAGTGCTTGCAGACGTTGGACATCATCAGCCAGCGCACGTCCTGCCGGCCCTGGCGGTCGGGCACGGGGGCGGGGGCGAGCATCCCCGGCATGCCGAGGAACTGCCCGGTCTGCTCGGCCGTGCCCGCCGCCGTGCCCCCCGTGCCCGCCGTGGCCGTCGCCGCGGCGGTCGGTGCACCGCCGCCGCAGCCACCACCGCCACCGCTGCCGCACGCGCAGCCGCCCGAGGGCGCCGCGCCGCTCCGCTCGGCGGCGACGTCGGCGAGCGGCTGGCCGCCCGGGACGCCGGTGCCCAGCCGGGAGGCCTCGTCGAAGACGTCGACGCCCGCGGCGACCACGTCCTGCTGCAGCGCCTCGGAGGAGGTCCCCGTGGCGGCACCGGCGAACGGCGAGCTCTGCGCGCCGACCGGGCGCGACTGCTCGATGAAGGCGACGGCGCGCCAGGAGTCGGCACCCAGGCCGCCGGTGTTGTCGTAGGACATGCCGAGCAGGTCGATGCCGTCCTCGGGCACCATGTTCCACTCCTTGCACGCCACCTCGCAGGCCTTGCAGCCGATGCAGACGGAGGTGTCGGTGAAGAAGCCCTTGCGCGGCGGCGGGTCCACGTACCCGGCGTCGCGCGCCGGGTCCAGCAGCCGGCCGGACAGGCTGTTCTCGCCGATCTTCAGGCCCAGGACCATCAGTGCCCTTCCAGGGTCGTGTCGGGGTGCCCGTCGATGACGACCGGGTCGACGCCGTGCTGCTGCGGCTGCCCGGGGCGGGAGCGGACGTCGTGCCGCACGCTGAGGACCTTGTCCATGTCCTCGGCGCCGTGCCCGGTCCCGGTGGGCGTGGCGCCCGCCATCGCCTGCTCGGTGCGGGTCTTGCCCTGCGGGTCGAGGAGCTCGGAGGTCACCGAGACGGCGCCGGAGGACATCGTCACCGCGCCGCGGACGCGGTAGGCGTCGATGAGCTCCAGCGAGGCCGGCCCGCGCGGGCGCCGGCCGGGCAGCACGTCGCAGGTGCCGGCCTTGA
This sequence comes from Kineococcus aridisoli, assembly GCF_050871885.1. Lineage (NCBI taxonomy): Bacteria > Bacillati > Actinomycetota > Actinomycetes > Kineosporiales > Kineosporiaceae > Kineococcus > Kineococcus aridisoli. The sequence goes on from NZ_JBJLSF010000003.1 coordinate 51,308, forward strand.
ACTCCTGGATGTGCACGTTGGGGTCCAGCGTCAGGTGCGCGAGGTCGTTGACGACGTCACCGGTGGTCAGCCCGCCCTGGCCCCAGTGGTAGGGCAGCCAGACCTGGTGGACCTCGGTGCCCTGGACCCGCAGCGGGGCCAGCCGGTCGGTGACCATGACCCGCGCCTCCACGACGGCGCGCGCGGTGACCACGTGCGCCCAGCCCAGGTGCTCCAGACCGCGCATCGCCGCCAGCTCCGGGGAGACCTCCATGAACAGCGCCGGCTGCAGCTCCGCCAGGTAGGGCAGGTAGCGGCTCATGCCGCCCGCCGTGTGGTGCTCGGTCATCCGGGAGGTGAACCACACGAACGGGAACACCTCGCTGCCGCGCTCCGGCGGGGAGGGGTGCACCTCGTTGAGGTGGTTGGTGTAGATCTCCCGCGCCGGGTTCGCCTGCTGGGTGTAGACCGCGTTGCGGAACGGCGACTCGGCCGGCTCGTAGTGCGCCGGCAGCGGGCCGTCGACGACGCCCTTGGGCGCGTAGAGCCAGCCCTTGCCGTCGCTCTGCATGATGAACGGGTCGTCGCCGGCGATGGCCTCGATGCCGGTGGCGCCCTTCGGCGGGCGGTACGAGGGCGCCTTGGTCGCCTCGAAGTCGGGGATGTCGTCCCCGACCCAGCGGCCCTGCTCCTCGTCCCACCACACCAGCGCCTTGCGCTCGCTCCACGGCTTGCCGTCCGGGTCGGCCGAGGCGCGGTTGTAGAGCACCCGGCGGTTCATCGGCCAGGCCCAGCCCCACTCGGGGGCGTGCAGGGACTGCTCGCGACCGGGCTTGCGGCGCGCGGCCTGGTTGACGCCGTCGGCGTAGACGCCGGAGTAGATCCAGCACCCCCCGGAGGTGGTGCCGTCGGCCTTCATCGCCGTGTACCCCGACAGCAGCTCACCGGTGCTGAGGTCGTAGCCGTTGATCTCCTTGAGGACGTCCTCGGAGCTGGGCTCCTGCTCCTCGCCGTGCAGCGGGTAGTCCCAGGTCATCTGGAACAGCAGCCGGTCGCGCGGGTCGGTGGAACCGGCCAGCTTCTCGCGCATCCTCCGGCCCAGGTGGTAGAAGAACCACAGCTCGCTGGTGGCCTGGCCCGGCGGGTTGACCGCCTTCTCGCGCCACTGCAGCAGCCGCTGCGTCTGGGTGAAGGTGCCCTCCTTCTCCACGTGGGAGGCGGCGGGCATGAAGAACACCTCGGTGCGGCACTCCTCGGGGACGATCTCCCCCGTCTCGACCTCGGGGGCGTCCTTCCAGAAGGTGGCGCTCTCGATCATCACGAGGTCGCGCACGACCATCCAGTCGAGGTTGGCCATGCCCAGGCGCTGGGCGCGGCCGTTGGCCGAGCCGACCGCCGGGTTCTGCCCCAGCAGGAAGTACCCGAAGATCTTCCCGCCCTCGATCATGTCCATGACCTGGCCGTAAGTGCCGTGGTCGCCGTTGATCCTGGGCAGGGAGTCGAAGAGGTAGTCGTTGTCCGCCGTGGCGTTCTCGCCGAAGTACGCCTTGAGCAGGCTGACGGTGTAGGCGTCCGCCTTGGACCAGAAGCCCTTCTGGTTCGGGCCCTTGATGGAGTCGACGTAGGTCTGCAGGTCCGGGTGCCGCTCGGCGTGCGGCATCTGCAGGTACCCCGGCAGCAGGTTGTACAGCGTCGGGATGTCCGTCGAGCCCTGGATCGAGGCGTGCCCGCGCAGTGCCATGACGCCGCCGCCGGGACGGCCCATGTTGCCCAGCAGCAGCTGCAGGATGGCGCCGGTGCGGATGTACTGCACGCCCGTGCCGCGCTGGGTCCAGCCGACGCTGTAGACGAGGACGCCGGTCCTCTCGCGGCCCGAGTTGGAGATCCAGGCCTCGGCGACCTCCTCGAAGAGGTCCTGCGGGATGCCGCAGACCTCCTCGACCATCTCCGGGGTGTAGCGGGCGAAGTGCCGCTTGAGCACCTGGAAGACGCACCGCGGGTGCTGCAGCGTCTCGTCGCGCTGGATGCGCTCGTGGTCCACCGCCGCCCCGCCGGAGCCCAGGGCGTGGCCGGACTCGCTGTCGGTGGACTCGGCGGTCTCCTCCTCCTCGTCGCCCTGCCCCTCGGAGCCGGCGTACTGCCAGGAGGAGGTGTCGTAGGAGCGGGTCTCGGAGTCGAAGCCGGAGAACAGCCCGTCGAGGTCCTCGGTGTCCCGGAAGTCCTCGCTGACGATCCACGAGGCGTTGGTGTACGCCAGCACGTACTCGCGGAAGTCGCGCTCCTGGGTCAGGACGCGGTTGATGATCGCCCCGAGCAGCACGATGTCGGTGCCGGTGCGGATCGGGACGTAGGTGTCCGCGAGCGCACTGGTGCGCGTGAAGCGGGGGTCGATGTGGATGACCTTGGTCCCGCGCGCCTTGGCCTCCATCACCCACTGGAACCCGACCGGGTGGCACTCGGCCATGTTCGAGCCCTGGATGACGATGACGTCGGCGTTGCTCAGGTCCTGCAGGTCACCGGTGGCCCCACCGCGACCGAACGAGGCACCCAGACCGGGCACCGTGGCGGAGTGTCAAATGCGGGCCTGGTTCTCCACCTGGATCGCGCCCATGGCGGTGAACAGCTTCTTGATGAGGTAGTTCTCCTCGTTGTCCAGCGTGGCGCCACCCAGGCTGGCGATCCCCATCGTGCGGTTGAGGGGGCGGCCCTGGTCGTCGGCGTCCTGCCAACCGCGCCGCCGGGCGTCGAGCACCCGGTCGGTGATCATGTCCATCGCGGTCTCGAGGTCCAGGTCGGTCCACTCGGTCGCGTAGGGCGCGCGGTACTTGATCGTCGTCTCGCGGCCCGTGCCGTTGACGAGCTGCTCGCTGGCCGAGCCCTTGGGGCACAGCCGCCCGCGCGAGTGCGGGCTGTCCGGGTCGCCCTCGATCTGCACGACGCGCTCGTCCTTGACGTAGACGCGCTGACCGCAGCCGACGGCGCAGTACGGGCAGACCGACTTCGCGACGCGGTCGGCCGTCACCGTGCGCGGTGTCAGGGCCTTCGACCGCGCCGACTGCGTGGCCGCACCGCGCCCCAGCGGGTCGTCACCCGTCAGCTGCCGGTAGACCGGCCACCCTTCGAGGAAGGTCTTGAGACCCATGCCGCACCTCCTGGTCGTGGACCCTACGACAGCTTCCGGTGGCGGGCACGCGCACCCGGGGCCAGCGTGTCCCGCGTCGGCTTCCACCCCTCAGGAGGGACTTCCCGTGGCAGTACCCGCCATCACGCTCAACGACGGACGCCGGATCCCGCAGCTGGGCTTCGGGGTCTTCCAGATCGAGCCCGCGCAGACCGCCGAGGCGGTGCGCAAGGCCCTGGAGATCGGCTACCGGCACATCGACACCGCCGAGATGTACGGCAACGAGGCGGAGGTGGGCCAGGGCGTGCGCGACGCCGGCCTGGCCCGCGAGGACGTCTGGATCACGAGCAAGCTCGACAACGGCTTCCACGAGCCCGACGCGGCGCGGCGGGCGATCGACGGCTCCCTGGCGGCGCTGGGCACCGACCACCTCGACCTGTTCCTCATCCACTGGCCGCTGCCCACCCGCTACGGCGGCGACTTCGTTTCCACGTGGAAGGTGCTGGAGGAGGCGCACGCCGACGGCCGCCTGCGCTCGATCGGCGTGTCGAACTTCCAGCCCGAGCACCTGCGCCGCCTGCGCGAGGAGGCGAGCGTGGTGCCCGCCGTCAACCAGATCGAGGTGCACCCCTACTTCACCAACGAGGCGGCCCGCGAGGCCAGCGCCGCGCAGCAGACCGCGGTGGAGGCGTGGTCGCCCATCGCGCAGGGCGCCGTGCTGGACGACCCGGTGATCACGGAGATCGCCCAGCGGTACGGCAAGAGCCCTGCGCAGGTGACCCTGCGCTGGCACGTCGAGCGCGGCGACATCGTCTTCCCCAAGTCCGCCACGCCCTCGCGCATGGAGGAGAACTTCGCCCTCTTCGACTTCGAGCTGACCGGCGAGGACGTCGCCGCCATCAGCGCGCTGGACAAGGGCGAGGAGGGCCGCACCGGCCCGAACCCCGACACCTTCGACTACATCCCCGACTGAGGCGTTCCAGCTGAGGCGTCCCGACTGAGGCGTCACCGGCTGAGGCGTCCTCGACCGGGACGGGCAGGGAGGTGAGCGCGGGGTGGGCGCGACGGGTGCGGTGGTGCTGCGCCGCGAGCAGGTCCTGGCGCACCGCGTGCGCGCCCAGGAGCTGGACCGCCCGCGCCGCGCGGTGGCGGGCTCCGCCCTGGCGGTGACCGCGCTCGGCATCGTCGACGTCCCGCACCCGGCGGCCGCCACCGCCCTCGCCGTGCGCGGCGGGCACGCCGACGACGCGCTGGCCCTGGTCTGGGGCGCCCGCGGTGCTCCCGCGCTGCACCGGCGCGCGGAGCTGCAAGCGCTGGCCGACGCGCTGTGGCCGCGCTCGGACGCCGACGCCACCCGCCGGCTGGCGAACCCGCGGATCGCCGACGGCGCCCGCCTGGGCCTGGCCGCCTTCCGCGCCGTCGCCGCGGCGGTGCACGAGGTCCTCGCCGCCGCCGACGGCCCCGTGCCGAAGGCGGAGCTGTCGCGCGGGGTCACCGAGCGCGTGCCCTGCGGGGCCCGGCACGTGGCCGGGTCGGTGCTGCAGGCGGCGGGCCTGGCGGGCGGCGCCGAGCTGGTGCGCGCCGGGCGGGCCAACGCCTTCCGCCTGCTGCCGGACCTGCGCGTGCCCGAGGCGGCCGCCGGCACCGACCGGCTGGTGCGCCGCTACCTGCACCTGCTCGGCCCTGCCACCCCCGCCGACGTCGCCGGCTGCCTGCAGGTGTCGGTGGCCGACGTGCGCGCCGCCTGGCCCGACGGCCTGGCCGAGTTCTCCGTCGACGGCCGCCGCACCTGGGCGCCCGCCGAGGACGCCGGCTCGCTGACCTCGGCGCAGCCGGCCCGGCTGGTGCGGCTGCTGCCCCCCGGCGACCCGTGGCTGCAGGCGCGCGACCGCGCGATCACCGTGCCGGCGCAGCGGCACCGGCTGGTGTGGCGGCCGATCGGCGCGCCCGGGGTGCTGCTCGTGGACGGCGAGGGCTGGCAGGAGCTGCCGGCGCGGGTGCGCTCGGCGCTGGCGGAGGAGCTGGACCTGCTGGCCGCCGCCCGCGGCGCCCGCAGCGCGCGGCTCACCTCCTGCTGAGGCGGCGCCGGCGCACCCGCGGGCGCGCGCACCGGTGTGTCGCCACCCGGTGACGGGCGCCACCGGGCGGTTGCGGGATGATGGTGCGCATGAGCTCTCCGGCGGCCATCGAAGCGGCGACCACCAGGGGCGGCCCGGTCCGCCAGCACGCCAGGATCACCGGCGGGGTCCTGATGGTCCTCGGCGTCCTGGGGCTGGTCCCCGGCATCACCACGGACTACGACCAGCTGGGCATCTTCCGCAGCGGCGCCCAGCTGCTCGGCGTCTTCCAGGTGTCCGTCCTCACCTCAACGCTGCTGTTCCTGTACGGCGTGACGGTGCTGGTCTTCGCCGGCTCGGTGCGCCAGGCCCACAAGAGCGCCGTCCTGCACGCGCTGCTGCTCATCGGGATGGGCCTGACCGGCTGGGGCATCGTGCAGAACTCCCCCGCGGAGGTGCTGCCCGCCGACGGCGCGAGCAGCCTGCTCTACCTGCTGCTCGGCATCGTCTTCCTCATCACCAGCAACCGCGCCCGTGCCCGTGAGATCAAGGAGAACGGCATCTTCTGAGCCGCACCGCTCACGGCGCACCACCACCGCCCGGGACCGCGCGTCCCGGGCGGTCGTGCGTGCGGCCCGGGCCGGGACGACCCGGCCGGGGCGGGCATGGATCGGGGCCCGGCGCGGTTGAGCAGGGTGCACCGGTGAGAACAGCTCTCACCGACCTCTGGAGGTCCCCGTGAAGACGAACGTGCACCCCGACTACGCCCTCGTGGTCTTCCGCGACAAGTCCGCCGGCACCTCGTTCCTGTCGCGCTCCACGCTGACCTCGCGCGAGGGCCTGCCGACCGTGGAGTGGGAGGACGGCGGCACCTACCCGGTCTTCGACGTCGACGTCTCCTCGGCCAGCCACCCGTTCTGGACCGGCAACGCGCGCGTGCTGGACACCGAGGGCCGCGTGGAGAAGTTCCGCCGCCGCTACGGCCGCGCCTGAGCCACCGCCCGCCCGCACCGCCCCCCGGCGGTGCGGGCGTCCTGCTGCCCGGTGCGGTGCGCGTGGTCGCCGGGCGGGGGCGCCGGGACCGTTCAGCGCACGGGCACCGCGCGCGCCTCGTAGGTGTACCCGCTGACGCGCGGGGTCCCGGGTTCGACGCCGGTGCGCAGGTCCACCACGGCGAACCCGGCCTCGGCCAGCAGGGCGGGCACGTCGCGGTCGAGGACGCAGCCGGCCAGCCGCAGGTCGAGCCGGTTGCCGCGCCGCTGCCAGCGGGCGGTGCGCTCGTCGGGGGCGAGGCCGTGCTCGAGCAGGTGCAGCGCCGCGCCGGGGCGCAGCACGCGCGCCACCTCCCGCAGCGCGGCGACGGGGTCGGGGACGCCGCACAGCGTCCAGGTGCACAGCGCCGCGTCGAAGCGGGCGTCGGGCAGGTCGAGCCGCTGGGCGTCGTCGCCGGCGATCGTGACCGGGACGGCGGAGGCCTCGCGCCGTTCCCGCGCCAGGCGCAGGGCCGCCGCGGACGGCTCGACGGCCCAGATCCCGCGCACCGACGGTCCTCCTCCGGCCGCGCCGGGGCAAGGGCCCGGTGGACCTCAGCCGGTGACGGTCAGCGCGATCGCGACCCGTCGCCCGTCGAAGCGCCCCAGCCGCTGCAGCAGGCGCTCGAAGGCGCAGTACGCGCGGTACTGCCAGCCGTACGCGTCGAGCATCGCGGCGTCGGCGACCGGCAGCAGGTCGGGCTCCAGCAGGTCGGCGCGGGCGTCCACCGGCCGCCCGCGCGGGGTGCCGCGCACGGTGCAGGGGACGAGCTGGACGTGCGGGTCGCGGCGGATCCGCTTCACCTTGCCCAGCCCGGCCTCGGTCACGACGACGAGCCGGCCGTCGGGCAGCCGGCCGGCCCACACCGGTGTGGGCACCGCCCGCCCGTCGCGGCGGAACGTCGTCAGCTGCACGTACCGCGCCCGCGCCAGCAGCTCGCTCACCCGCGCGGTGTCGATCCCCGGACTGCTCACGGTGCCTCCGCTCCCCGTTCGGCCTCCTGGTGCAACACTCCCTCCAGGTCGCGCAGCCGGTCCAGCCCCCGCAGGGCCTGCGCCATCCGGTGGTTGCCCGCCAGCTGCTCGCGGTGGCGGGCGAGGAAGTTCCAGTAGCCCGCGGTGAAGGGGCAGGCGTCCTCGCCGACGCGGACCTTCGGGTCGTAGCGGCAGCTCCCGCAGAAGTCGCTCATCCGGTCGACGTAGGCGCCGCCGGCGGCGTACGGCTTGGTGGCCAGCAGCCCGCCGTCGGCGTGCTGGCTCATCCCCACGACGTTGGTGGTCATCACCCAGTCGTAGCCGTCCACGAAGTTGCGCCAGAACCAGTCGGCCAGCTCCGCCGGCCGGTAGCCGCGCTGCAGCCCCCAGTTGCCCAGCACCATCAGCCGCGGGACGTGGTGCGTCCAGCCCTCGTCGCGCACCTCCGCGAGCACGTGCCGCAGGCAGGCGGCCTCCACCGCGTCCGCGTCCAGGTCGCCGAACCAGCCCGGGATCGGGGTGGTCGCGCCGAGGGCGTTGCGCTGCTCGTAGCCCTCGCCCAGGTACCAGTACAGGTGCCAGGTCCAGGAGCGCCAGCCGACGACCTGGCGCACGAAGCCCTCCACCGAGGCCAGCCGCACCCCGTTCGCGCGCCCGTGCTCCTCGGCGCGCCGGGCCACCTCCAGCGGGTCGAGCAGACCGAGGTTCTGCGGCGCCGACAGCAGCGAGTGCGACATCCAGCGGTCACCGGCGAGCATGGCGTCCTCGTAGGTGCCGAACTGCTCCAGCCGCCGCTCCAGGAAGCGGCGCAGCGCGGCCAGCGCCTCGCGTCGGGTCACGGCGAAGCGGCGCGGGCCGTCGCGACCGGTGAACTCGACGCCGTCGTCGCGCTCCATGCGGTCCAGGTCCTCGCGCACCTGCGCGTCGATGTCGTCCTCGACCGGCCACCACGGCTCGTCCACGTCCAGCGCCGCCTGCTTCGGCGGGCCGGAGCGGTTGTCGTGGTCGTAGTTCCACGCGCCGCCGACGGGCCGCTCGCCGTCCATCAGCAGCCGGTGGTGGCGGCGGACGTCGCGGTAGAAGTCCTCCATGAGCAGCCGGCGCTGCCCGCGGGCGTCGGCCCAGGTGCGGAACTGCCGCTCGGAGACGACGAAGCCGCGCGAGGCGAGCACCTGCACCCCCTCCAGGCGGCGCACGAAGCGCCGGGCCGGGTAGGAGGTGGGGTCGCACACGCTCACCGGCTCCCCGCACTCGCCCAGGCCCTCGCGGTAGGTGGGGGCGCGCACGTACAGGGCCTGCTCGCCCAGCTCGGCGGCGCGGTGGCGCAGCGCGGACAGGACCAGGTGCGCCTTGCGGCGGTGGAAGCGGCCCCGGGTGAAGACGTCGGTGGACTCCAGCAGCAGCACCGGCTGGTGCGGGCCGTCGAGGAAGTGCGGGCCCAGCTGGTCGGCGAACAGCCACCGGCGGGTGCCCGGCGAGCGCTCGGGGAGGTCCTCGACCACGACGTCCGTGCCCACGACCCCACTGTGTCGTCGGCGGGCGCTCCCGGCACCCCGGGAGGCGCTGCTAGAAGTCGGCGGTCTCCCCCCGCTCCACCCAGCGCACCACCCCGCCGAGCCCGCGGCGCTCCACCTCGGCCCGGAAGTGCGACAGCGGGGAGCGGAAGACGCCGTAGTCGTCGTAGTGCACCGGCACGGCCGCGGCCGGCTCCACCAGCTGCAGCAGGTCCGCGCCGGCCACGCCGTCCATCGTCACCACCACGCCGCCCGGCAGCGTCGTGCCGCCCAGGTGCAGCACGGCCAGGTCGACGTGCGGGTAGCGCAGCGGCACGTGCGCCAGCTCGGGCACGTTCAGGGTGTCGCCGGAGACGTAGACGGTGCGCTGCACCGGCCCGCCCACCGGGCCGAACTCCAGCAGGCTGCCCATCACCGGCGGCAGCAGCCCCTGCACGGCCCCCGGCGCGTGCCGGCCGGGCGCCGCGGTCACCCGCACCTGCTCGGTGCCGGCGGTCAGCACGTGGTCCTCCCAGGTGCGCAGGCCGGTGACCGCGCTGAAGCCGTGCCGGCCGCTGAGGCGCCGCTGCGCGTGCGGGGTGGTGACGATGGGCACCGAGCGCTCCAGCCCGCGCCGGGCGACGCGGTCGAAGTGGTCGCCGTGCAGGTGCGAGAGCACCACCCCCGTCAGCGGCGGCAGGTCCTCCACGGCGATCGCCGGGTCGGTCAGACGCCGGGAGACCAGGCCCTTGCCGAGGTAGGCGTACTGGCCGCGGTGCAGGAAGTTCGGGTCCGTCAGCAGCGTCAGGCCGCCCCAGCGCAGCAGGACGGTGGCGGTGCCGACGAAGGTCAGCGACAGGTGCGGGGTGTCCACCCCGGGGGGTTACCCCGTCCGGGCGGTGGGTACGCGTGCGGTGTGGACCTGCTGAGCGTGTACGTCGACGACCACCTGGCCGGAGCGGCCGCGGGCCGCGCCCGCTTCGCGCGGGCCGCCAAGGCCCAGCGCGGCACCCGCTACGGGGAGGCGCTGTCCCGGCTGCACGACGAGGTGGCGCAGGACCGCCGGGCGCTGGAGCGCATCGCCCGCTCGCTGGGCGTGCAGCCGCGGCGCTCGCTGCAGCTGGCGGCCCGGGTGGGCGAGGCCGCCGGGGCGCTCAAGCCCAACGGGCGCCTGGTGCGCCAGTCCCCGCTGCGCCTGGTGGTGGAGCTGGAGGTGCTGACGCTGGGCGTGCTCGGCAAGGCGGCGGGCTGGCGCAGCCTGCTCGAGGTCGCCCGCACCGACGCCCGGCTCGACGCCCACGAGCTGCAGGAGCTGCTCGCGCGCGCCGAGCGGCAGGCGGCGGAGCTGGAGCAGCTGCGCCGCGACGCGGTCGTGGAGGTCCTCGTCCCGTGAGCCCCGAGCGCCCGGCGGGCTCCGAGCGCCGCGGGAGCCCCGGCGGCCCGCGGCGCAGGTCGCTGGTCACCGGTCTGCTCATCGGGGTCGGGATCGCCGCCTTCGTCGACGAGGTCGTCTTCCACCAGCTGCTGCACTGGCACCACTTCTACGACCGCTCGACCACGACCGCCGGGCTGGTCTCCGACGGCTGGTTCCACGCCTTCGGGTGGCTGGCGATGGTCGGCGGGATGTTCCTGTTCGCCGACCTGCAGCGCCGGCGGGCCACCGTGCGCCCGCGCCTGCTGGCGGGCGTCCTCGTCGGCAGCGGCGGCTTCCAGCTCTACGACGGGCTGGTGCACCACAAGCTGCTGCAGCTGCACCAGGTCCGCTACGGCGTGGAGCTGCTGCCCTACGACCTGGTGTGGAACCTCGCCGGCGCCCTGGCGCTCCTCGCGGGCCTGGCGCTGCTCGCGCGCCACCGGCGGCGCGAGCGGGCACGGACGGGGTGACGCCGCTGCTGCCCGAGGCCGTCGCCGTGGCGGCCTGGGCCGGGCTGGGCGCCTACCTGTGGGCGGAGTCGCGGCTGCACCGGCGCGGGGACCGCTGGCCGGTGGCGCGCACGGCGGTGGCGGCTGCCGCCGTGCTCAGCGCGAGCGCCGCCGCGCTGTGGCCGGTGCGCACCCTCGTCGACGAGGTCGCGGTGCACCTGCTGCTGACGATGCTCGCCCCGCTGCTGCTGGCGCTGTCGGCACCGGTGAGCCTGGCCCTGCGCACCCTGCCGCGCGCGCCGCGGCGGGTGCTGCTGGCGCTGCTGCACAGCCGCTGGGCCCGGGCGGTGACGTGGGCGCCGGTGGTGCTGGTGCTGCAGGTGGGCGGGGTGGCGGTGTTCTGGCTGGCGCCGCTGCCGCACGCGCTGCACGGGCCGTTGATGGTGCACATGCTCGCCGCGGGGTGGTTGTTCAGCACCTGCCTGGTCGGCCGCGACCCGGTGCCCGGGCGGCCGGGCACCCTCGGGCGCGCGGTGCTGCTGCTGGTGGCCGCCGCCGCCCACCACGTCGTGGCCAAGCTGCTGTACGCCCGCGGCGGCGGCTCCGGGGCGGAGCTGCTGTTCTACGGCGGCGACGCGGTCGAGGTGGCCACCGCGCTCGTGCTGTGCGCGCAGTGGTACGAGCGCACCCGGCCCCGGCCGGGCCGGGACGCCCGGGCCGACGTGACCGGCGGGGAGGTCGGGCGGCTCAGGGACCGGCGACGGGTCCCTGCCCGCTGATGCGGGTGGTCTCCTCCGCGTCGCGGGAGGCGCCGGCGGCCTCCTCGCGGGCGCGCCGCAGCGCCTCCTCGGGGTCCTCGAGCACGACCTCCTCGAAGTGGGTCGCCGGCTCGGGAGCCGGGCGCGGCGCCCGGGCGGCCCCCGCGGCGGAGGCGCCGCCGCCCTGCCCGGCGCCGTCGCCGTGGGCGGCGAACATCGAGCCGAACCCCTTGAGCGCGTCGTTCAGCTCGCTGGGCACGATCCACACCTTGTTGGCGTCGCCCTTGGCGATCTGCGGCAGCGTCTGCAGGTACTGGTAGGCCAGCAGCTTGGGGTCGGGGTCGCCGCGGTGGATGGCGTCGAAGACCTGCGTGATGGCCTTCGCCTCACCCTGCGAGCGCAGGATCGCCGCCTGCGCGGCGCCCTCGGCGCGCAGGATCGAGGACTGCTTCTCGCCCTCGGCGGTGAGGATCTGCGACTGCTTGAGGCCCTCGGCGTTGAGGATCGCGGCGCGCCGGTCGCGCTCGGCGCGCATCTGCTTCTCCATCGAGTCCTGCACGCTGGCGGGCGGGTCGATGGCCTTCAGCTCGACGCGGTTGACGCGGATGCCCCAGCGGCCGGTGGCGTCGTCGAGGACCCCGCGCAGCTGGCCGTTGATCTGGTCGCGGCTGGTGAGGGTCTGCTCCAGGTCCAGCGAGCCGATGACGTTGCGCAGCGTCGTCACGGTCAGCTGCTCGATGCCCTGGATGTAGTTGGCGATCTCGTAGGTGGCGGCCTTGGGGTCGGTCGGCTGGTAGTAGATGACCGTGTCGATGCTCACGACGAGGTTGTCGGAGGTGATGACCGGCTGCGGCGGGAAGGAGACGACCTGCTCGCGCAGGTCCACGGTGGCGCGGACCTTGTCGATGAACGGCACGAGGAAGTGCAGGCCCGCGTCGAGGGTGGTCTTGTAGCGGCCGAGCCGCTCGACGATGACGGCGGTGGCCTGCGGCACGATGCGGATCGTCCGGATGATCACCGCGGCGACGAAGACCACCACGAGGACGAGGACGATCAGGGTGACGGTGGTGCCCATCAGGGCGCCTCCTCCGGTCGTTGGGGCGCGGGGGGTGCGTCGACGACGGCCGTGGCGCCCTCGATGGCCACGACGACGACGTCCTCGCCCGCGGCGAAGGTCCGCCCGGCGGCGGTGCGCGCCGACCAGGTCTCCCCGACGAGCTTGACCAGGCCGCCGCGGGCGCTGACGTCGTCCAGGACGAGCGCCGTGCGGCCGAGCAGGGCGGGGGTGTTGGTGGTGCCCGCCGCCGGCATCCGCAGCCGCCGCAGCAGCAGCGGGCGGATGGTGGCCAGGAGCAGGCCGGCCGCGAGCGCCGCCACGAGCACCTGCCCGACGTAGCCCAGGCCCAGGGCGTCGGCGCCGGCGCCGGCCAGGGCACCGCCGGCGAGCATGGCGAAGACGAGGTCGAGGCTGGCCAGCTCGAGGATGCCGAGGACGAGGGCCGCGGCGATCCACAGCAGCCAGCTGTTCTCCAGCAGCGACTCCAGGAACCCCACCGCGACCACCCCCTCGTGGTCCCGACCCTACCCGCCCCTCCCCGCGGTGATCCCGTGCGGGATCACCGCGGGGGTCACCGCCGGGAGGGAGCCCGTCAGGACTCGTACTCCTCCAGCGGCGGGCAGGAGCAGACGAGGTTGCGGTCGCCGGCGGCGCCGTCGATGCGGCGCACCGGCGGCCAGTACTTGGTCCGCGGGTCCATCCCGCCCGGGTAGACGGCCTGCTCACGGGTGTAGGGGTGCTCCCACTCCCCCACCAGGCTGGCGGCGGTGTGCGGGGCGTGCCGCAGCGGGGAGTCCGCCACCGCCCACGCGCCGTCGGCGATCTCGCGGACCTCCTCGGCGATGGCGAGCATCGCGTCGCAGAAGCGGTCCAGCTCGGCGAGGTCCTCGCTCTCGGTGGGCTCGACCATGAGGGTGCCGGCGACGGGGAAGGACATCGTCGGAGCGTGGAAGCCGTAGTCGACCAGCCGCTTGGCGACGTCGTCGACGGTGACGCCGGTGGCCTTCGTCATCGGCCGCAGGTCGAGGATGCACTCGTGGGCCACGAGCCCGCCGGGGCTGCGGTAGAGCACCGGGTAGGCCTTCTCCAGCCGCGTGGCGACGTAGTTCGCGCTGAGCACGGCCTGCACCGTCGCCGCGCGCAGCCCGTCGGGGCCCATGAGGCGCAGGTAGGCCCAGGAGATCGGCAGGATGCCCGCGGAGCCGAACGGCGCGGCGGAGACCATGCCCACGCCGGAGCCGTCGGCGCCGGCGGCCGGGGAGGTGCCGGGCAGGAACGGCGCCAGGTGCGAGCGCACCGCCACCGGCCCGACGCCGGGGCCGCCGCCGCCGTGCGGGATGCAGAAGGTCTTGTGCAGGTTCAGGTGCGAGACGTCGGCGCCGAACGTGCCCGGGCGCGCCAGGCCGACGAGGGCGTTGAGGTTGGCGCCGTCGACGTAGACCTGCCCGCCCGCCTCGTGCACCAGGGCGCAGACCTCGCGGATGGACTCCTCGTACACCCCGTGGGTGGAGGGGTAGGTCACCATGAGGGCGGCCAGGCGCTCGGCGTGCTGGGCGGTCTTGGCGCGCAGGTCGTCCAGGTCCACGTTCCCGGCCTCGTCGCAGCGCACGACGACGACCTGCAGCCCCGCCATGACGGCGCTGGCGGCGTTGGTGCCGTGCGCCGAGGAGGGGATCAGGCAGACCGTGCGCTCCGCGTCGCCGCGGGAGAGGTGGTAGGCGCGGATGGCCAGCAGGCCCGCGAACTCCCCCTGCGAGCCGGCGTTGGGCTGCAGCGAGACCGCGTCGTAGCCGGTGACCTCGGCCAGCCAGCGCTCGAGGTCGGCGACCAGCTGGGCGGTGCCGGCCAGCTGGTCGGCGGGCGCGTAGGGGTGCAGGTCGGCGAACTCCGGCCAGGAGACCGGCTCCAGCTCCGTGGTGGCGTTGAGCTTCATCGTGCACGAGCCCAGCGGGATCGCGCCGCGGTCCAGGGCGTAGTCGGCGTCGGAGAGCCGGCGCAGGTAGCGCAGCATCGCCGTCTCGGAGCGGTGCTGGGAGAAGACCGGGTGCTGCAGGTAGCCGCTGCGGCGCAGCAGCGCGGCCGGCAGCGCGTGCTCCTGCGCGCCCTCCAGCGGCTGCACGCCGAAACCGCGCAGGGCGGCCGCGACGTGGGCGTCGGTCGTGGTCTCGTCGACGGTCAGCCCCACGTGGTCCTCGTCGACCAGGCGCAGGTTCACCCCGGCGGCCAGGGCGTCGGCGACGACCCGGCGGGCCCGGCCGGGCACCCGGGCCACGACGGTGTCGAAGAACTCCGCGTGCAGCAGCTCGACCCCGCCCGCGCGCAGCGCGGCGGCGATCGCGCCGGCGCGGCGCGCGACCTGCCCGCCGATGGTGCGCAGGCCCTCGGGACCGTGCCAGACCGCGTAGCAGCCGGCCATCACCGCGAGCAGGACCTGCGCGGTGCAGATGTTGGAGGTCGCCTTGTCGCGGCGGATGTGCTGCTCGCGCGTCTGCAGGGCCAGGCGGTAGGCGGGCTTGCCGTCGGCGTCGACGGAGACGCCGACCAGGCGCCCGGGCAGCGAGCGCTCCAGGCCCTTGCGCACGGCCACGTAGGCCGCGTGCGGGCCGCCCGCGCCCATGGGCACGCCGAAGCGCTGGCTGGAGCCGACGGCGACGTCGACGCCGAACTCCCCGGGCGCGCGCAGCAGGGTGAGGGCGAGCAGGTCGGCGGCCGCGACGGCGACCGCCCCGCGGGCGTGGGCGTCGGCCACGACGGCCTCGAGGTCGCGGACCCTGCCCGAGGTGCCCGGGTACTGCACGAGCAGGCCGAACACCCCGCGCTCGCCGACGGCGGCCAGCGGGTCGGGCGCGTCGAGGTCGACCTCGAGCAGCTCGATGCCCAGCGGCACGGCGCGGGTGCGCAGCACCGCCAGCGTCTGCGGCAGGACGTCGGCGTCGACGGCGAACACCGCGCCGGCGGGCGCCTTGGAGGTGCGGCGGGCCAGCGTCATCGCCTCGGCCGCCGCGGTGCCCTCGTCGAGCAGCGAGGCGTTGGCGACGTCGAGGGCGGTCAGGTCGGCCACGGCGGTCTGGAAGTTCAGCAGCGCCTCGAGGCGGCCCTGGGAGATCTCCGGCTGGTAGGGCGTGTACGCGGTGTACCAGGAGGGGTCCTCGAGCACGTTGCGGCGCACGACGGCCGGGGTGCGGGTGCCGTGGTAGCCCAGGCCGATCATGGAGGGCACGACGCGGTTGCGGCCGGCCAGGGCGCGCAGCGCCGCGGTGACCGACGCCTCGTCGAGGGCCTCGGGCAGGTCCAGCACGCCGTCGCGGATGCCGGCGGGCACGGCCCGCTCGACGAGCTCGTCGGTCGAGGTCAGCCCCACGACGGCCAGCATGCGGGCCACGGCGGCGGCGTCGGGACCGATGTGGCGGGCGCTGAAGGGCAGCGGCGCGGGGTCGGCGGAGAGCTCCGGCAGGGCGGTGGGCTCGGGTGCGGTCGTCGTCATGGGACGCTCCGGAGGTCGCGGGCGGGGGTACGGACCTCCCCGTCTGTCACCCGCGGCGGGGCTCCAGATCGGCCTGTCCCGCGTGGTCCTTCCGCCTGAGAGGTTCCGGGGATGTTGCCCCTTCGGCGCCCCGGTCGCACCGGGGTCTCTCCCGCGCGGGATGCACGGCCGCGCACCACTGTAGGGCACCGGGGCAGGGCCGGCGGAGCGCTAGGGTTCGCCCGTGATCAGCCTCGCCGTCTGCAGCGCCAAGGGTGGTGTGGGCAAGACGTCGGTGGTCCTGGGTCTGGCCTCGGCCGCCCTCCAGCGCGGCACCAGCACCCTCGTCGTCGACCTGGACCCCCAGGCCGACGCCACCTCCGGCCTCGACGTGAGCGCGCAGCGCCCGCACGACGTGGCGGCGGTGCTGCGCAACCCCAAGCGGCGCGTCGCCGAGGAGGCGGTGGCCCCCAGCGGCTGGGTCTCCGACCACCCCGGGCTGCTGGACGTGCTCACCGGTTCCGCCGAGTCCGCGGGCCTGGACGGCCCCGACGCCGACGAGGAGGCGCTGAGGTCGCTGCGGCGGGCGCTGCGCAAGGTCGACGACCACGACCTCGCGCTGCTGGACACCCCGCCCTCGCTCAACGGCCTGACCCGCTCGGCGTGGCGGGCCGCCGACGCGGTCCTCGTCGTCAGCGACGCCAGCCGCTTCTCCGTCGCCGCGGTGGACCGCACGCTGCGCGAGGTGCGCGCGCTGCGGCCCGCGCCGCGCGTCGTCGGGGTCCTCGTCAACCGCTTCACCCAGCGCTCGGGCGAGCAGCGCTTCCGCTACGAGGAGCTGCGCTCGCTGTTCGGCGACCTCGTGCTGGAGCCGCTGCCGGACCGGGCCGCGGTCCCGCAGTCGCAGGGCGCCGGGCTCCCGCTGCACGCGCTGCGCGCCCGCACCGCCAAGACGCTCGCGCTGCAGTTCGACGCCGTCCTGGACCGCGTGCTGGAGAAGGACTGAGCGCAGCGGTCGCGCCGGCCGGCACCGGGGGAACCGGGCGGCGCCGGCGCGCGTCCGAGGTGCGGGACGATCACCGAGCACCTACCGTCGTGTTCGGTGGTGCGCCGCAACCGTTCTGGCAGCAACCACCCCTGATCCCCCGCGCAGCGGCGCGGTCCGAGGAGGTCCCGTGACGTCGAAGGCCCCGGTCGAGCGCCAGCGGCTGGTCCGCGCGGCGCGCGGCAGCGCTGCCGGCCCCGCCCGCCCGAGCAGCCCGGAGGTCCCCGAGCGCCCCACCGGTGCGGAGGCTCCCGAGGCCGTCCGCATCCACGAGCTCGTGCAGCGGCTGCGCGCGCACTGGACGCGCTCGGGCGCCGACATCGCCACCCGGTTGCGCCCCGGCGTGGACGACTCCCGCCTCGACGCCGTCGAGCGCCAGCTCGGGCTGCTGCTGCCGCGCGCGGCGCGGGCGTGGTGGCGCGAGGTCGACGGGGTGGACCCGGTGCGCACCCGCTACCGCACGAGCGCCCCCACGGTCGGCCCCGGCGGCTGGGTGCCGCTGGACCTCGACGAGGCGCTGCGCCGGGCCAGCGGCCAGGGGCCCGGGCTCGCCGCTCCCCCGGCGCTGCTGCCGATGTTCGCCCGCGACGAGGAGCTCATCGCGGTGCGGCTGGGCTCCAGCCGCGCGGACGTGGAGCAGCTCGTGCTCTCCGAGGACGGCGAGGGCTACCAGCACTCCTGGCGGGTGGGCCTGGACGAGCTGCTGGGCACCTGGGCGGACTCGCTGCTGGCGGCCGTGCTGTGGCTGCCCGACGCGCACGACTGGGTCGTGGACCCGTTCGCGATGCAGGCGCTGCCCCGCCCGGAGCTCGTCGACTGAGGGCGTGCACCGGGCGGGCCGCCCGGTGCACGAACGAGGCCCGGAGCCCCCGTGCGGGGCGTCCGGGCCTTCGACGTGCGGGAAGGGGCGAGCAGGGCCAGGCGGGTGCCGACCGGCGTCAGCCGGCCTCGCGGGCCCGGCGGCGGGCGGACAGCTCGTCGGCCAGCACCATCGCGGTGTGCCCGGGGTCCCGGTCGGCCGGGCGCTCGCTGGGCAGGGAGGCCAGCTCGCCCTCCACCTCGCGCCAGACGCGGCCCACCGCGATGCCGAACACGCCCTGACCGCCCTGGACGAGATCTATCACCTCGTCCGCCGAGGTGCACTCGTAGACGCTGGCGCCGTCGGACATGAGGGTGATCTGCGCCAGGTCGTCGACACCGCGCTCGCGCAGGTGCGTCACCGCGGTGCGGATCTGGTGCAGCGAGACCCCCGTGTCCAGCAGCCGCTTGACGACCTTGAGCACGAGGATGTCGCGGAAGCCGTACAGCCGCTGCGAGCCGGATCCGGAGGCACCGCGCACGCTCGGCTCGACCAGACCCGTGCGGGCCCAGTAGTCCAGCTGGCGGTAGGTGATGCCGGCCGCCTTGCACGCCGTCTGACCGCGGTAGCCCACCTCGTCGTCGAGGTCCGGGAGGTCCTCCTCGAACAGCAGACCCTGCGCGCGGGCGGGTTGGGACTTCCGCGACGACCCCGCGACTGCGTCGCTACTGCTCACGCCGGCCTCCTCGTCATCGCCACCCGTCGAGGCTTCGAGCGGGAGCGTCCTGCACACTGACCGTAGAGCGGCACCCCCGGAGCGTCAACGAGGCGCGCGGCGCGCCGCCCTCCGACCTTCTCCCGGTGGACCGCGGACTCACCGCTCGCCGGACTCGAAGTCCTCCGGGGAGATGTGGTCCAGGAACTCGCGGAACTTCTCGACCTCGTCCTCGTCCTCGTCGGGCACCGGCACGCCGCCGGAGTCCAGGACCTCCTCGGCGCTCACGATCGGGCACCCCACCCGCAGCGCCAGCGCGATGGCGTCGGAGGTCCGCGAGCTGACCACCAGGCCGCCGTCGAAGGCGAGCTCGGCGAAGTAGACGTTGTCGCGCATCTCCACGATGCGGACCTCCTCCAGGCGCCGGCCGACGGCCTCGATGACGTCCTTGAGCAGGTCGTGGGTCAGCGGCCGCGGGGGCACGACGCCCTGCTGGGCGAAGGCGATGGCGCTGGCCTCCGGCGCACCGATCCAGATGGGCAGGTACCGGTCCCCGTCGCGTTCGCGCAGGAGCACGATCGGGTTGTTGGAAGGCATCTCGACCCTGACGCCGATGACATCGAGCGCGCGCACGGCTTCACCGTACCCCGTGCCCGGTGCCCGCACCCGGGAGGCCGCCCGGCCGGTGCCCGACCGGTGCTCAGCCGGTGACGCGTCCCAGCGCCCCGGCGACCAGCGCGGTGTGCAGGCGCAGGCAGGCGGCGGAGATCTCCCGCGCGACCTGCTCGGCGCGCGCGGAGGCCTCCGCCGAGCGCTGGCGCTGCATCGGCGCGACGACCTGCTCGGCGAGGGCGACCTCGCGGTCGGCGGCGGTGCGGAACATCCGCAGGTGGCGGGCCTCGATGCCGTGCGCGGCCAGGGCGGCGGCGGCCCGCAGGACCTCCAGCGCCTCGCCGTCGTACCAGGGCCCGCCGGGGGCCGGGGAGAGCACGCCGAAGCCCTCGAGGGCGTCGAGCATCTCCGCGGCGACGCCGGACTCGCGCAGCAGCTCGGTGCGCGTCAGCCGCAGGTCGGCCGCGCGGCCCTCGAAGCGCTCGGCTCCGGGCACGCCCGCGGCGGGGACCACCGTCGGCACCCGCGGGGCCGCCCCCGGCTGCTCCGGGGGCTGCAGCCCGCGGTCCATCGCCTCGAGGTTCTCCCGGATGACCCGCAGCGGCAGGTAGTGGTCGCGCTGGGCGGAGAGCACGTAGCGCAGCCGGTCCACGTCGTCGGAGGAGAACTTGCGGTACCCGGCCGCCGTGCGCCCCGGCTCGACGAGCCCCTGCTCCTCGAGGAAGCGGATCTTGGAGATGCTGACCTCGGGGAAGTCCGGCGACAGGATCGCCATGACCTCCCCGATCGTCATCCGGGGGGCGCTCGGGTCCAGCGGGCGGGCTCCGGAGACGCTCACGGCTGCGCGACCTCCGAGCTCGGGTGGTAGTCCATGCGGTACTTGCCGATCTGCACCTCGTCGCCGGCCTTGAGCAGGACGTCGTCGATGCGCTCGCGGTTGACGTAGGTGCCGTTGAGGCTGCCCACGTCGCGCACCCGGAAGCCGGGGCCGGTCACCGGGTCCGGGGCGCGCAGGAACTCCGCGTGCCGCCGGGAGACCGTCACGTCGTCCAGGAAGATGTCGCTGGTCTGGTGCCGGCCCGCCGACGTGCGCTCGGCGTCCAGCAGGAAGCGGGAGCCGGTGTTGGGCCCGCGGCGCACCACGAGCAGCGCGCAACCGGCCGGCAGGGCTTCGATGGCGGCCCGGTCGTCGCTGGTGAGGCCGCGCTCGGCGCCCTCGTGCACCTCCGGCGCGACCAGGCCGGCGAACGACATGGTCGAGTCCACCGGCCGCTCGGCCGCCACCTCGTCAGGGGTCTGGTCGTCCTCCGGCGACGTGCCCGCAGACATCGACACCACCTTCCACGCACTGGCCACGGATCTTCGCGACCACCCTAGCCGGGAGGACCCTGCGGGTCAGCAGGCAGTCACCCGGCGTGCACCGCGTAGGCCTGCGCGTCGAGCAGGGCGTCGACCTCGGCGGGGTCGGAAGGGGTGATGGTGAACATCCACCCCTCGCCGTAGGGGTCGCTGTTGACGAGGTCGGGACGCGTCTCCAGCCCGGGGTTGTGCCCGGAGACGGTGCCGCTGACGGGGGCGGTGATCTCGCTGACGCTCTTGGTCGACTCCACCTCGCCGCAGGAGCCGCCGGCGCTCACGCTCTCGCCCTCGGCCGGCAGCGAGACGTAGACGACGTCGCCGAGCGCGTCCTGGGCGTGGTCGGTGATGCCGACGCGGACGGTGCCGTCGGCCTCGACGCGCACCCACTCGTGCTCGCTGGTGTAGCGCAGGTCGGCGGGGACGTTCGACATGGCGGCGGGGACTCCTCGGGTGGCGGGCGGCTGGGTGGTGCTCACTGGTCCGCAGAGGGCTCCGGCGACGCCGGGCGAGCGTACTGAGGCGCGGAGAGCGCGTGCAAGGCGCTGACCCGCACCACCTCGGAGGTCTGCACCTCCAGCTGCGCGCCGGCCTGGCGCAGCGTCTCGCGCACGCCGCCGGGGATGTCCAGGGCCGTGGAGAGGGTGTCGGGGTCGCCGACGGCGGTCACGACGTAGGGCGCCGGTTCGGTGCGGCCGCCGACGAGGACGCCGCCGGGGTCGTCGGCGAACGCGGTGCTCGCCACGACGCGGGTGCCGCCGACCTGCAGGGCCTCCGCCCCCGCGTCGCGCAGCTCCTGCACGAGCTGGATGAGGTGGGTGGAGCGCACCGCGCCGCCGGGGTCGGAGACCGTGGCCACGATCCCGGGCCCGCTCGCCGGCAGCGTGCCGGCCAGCAGGCCGTACTCGGTGGCGCGCTCGGCGGCGGCGCGCTCGGCCGCCTGGGCGGAGTCGCTGCCCTCGGTGAGCTGCTCGCGGGTCGCCTCCAGGCTGCGCAGCTCGTCGGCCAGCCGGTCCCCGCGCTCGGTGGTGTCGTCGAGGATGCGCACCAGGTCGCTCTCGCGCAGGTCGTCCAGCCCCGAGGAGTCGGTCGAGCGCACCTGCACGACGACCCCGAAGCCCAGCGCGGCGCACAGCAGCCCGGCCAGCAGCTGACCGCGGGTGGCGCGCGGGCGGCCGGCGCGCAGCAGCCGCCGCCAGGGCGGGCGCCGCGGAGGTGCGGGGGCCCGCTCCCCCGGGTGCTCCTGCGGGCGCTCCCCCGCGGGCTCCCGCGGCGGCCGCCGGTCGGCGCTCACGCGTTGAGCAGGTGCCGGCGGATCGCGGCGGCGTTGGAGAAGATGCGCACGCCCAGCACGACGACGACACCGGTGGACAGCTGCGAGCCGACGCCGAGCTGGTCGCCGAGGTAGACGATCAGCGCCGCCACGACGGCGTTGGAGGCGAAGGAGACGACGAAGACCCGGTCGTCGAAGATGCCGTCGAGGACGGCGCGCAGACCGCCGAAGACGGCGTCGAGGGCGGCGACGACGGCGATCGGCAGGTAGGGCTGCAGGAACACCGGCACCTCGGGGTGCAGGAGCACGCCCGCCACGATGCCGACGAGGAGTCCGAGCGCTGCGACCACGTCGCGGAACGCTACCGCGCGTCCGCGACGGTCAGCCGCAGGTCCAGGCGCTGGGCCGCCGGCAGCGTCAGCGGGTCGTCCTCGGTGCGGGCCTGCACCTCGACGCCGATGCCGTAGTTGTCGCGCAGCACCTGCAGGTAGCGGCCCGCGACGGAGGCCGCCAGGCCGGTCTGCAACCGGGTCGGGTCGCCGACGGCGGAGACGGCGTAGGGCGGGGTGAGGGGGCGGTGGTCCACGAGCACGGCCTCACCGGCCGCGCGGATCGACGACAGCGCGCTCAGGCGCTGGCCGTTGACCGAGACGGCCTCCGCGCCCGCCTGCCACAGGCCGTTGACGACGAGCTGGACGTCGCGGTCGAGGACCCGCCCGGAGGTGTCCGCCGCGCCGGTGCCGATCCCCTCGTCCGGCACCGGCGCGTCGTCGAGGACGACGCGCACCCCGGGCCCGCTGACGGCCACCGCGGCCGCGGCGACCGCGAGCTCGTCGGCGCGCGCCGAGGCCGCCGCGGCCGCGCTGCCGCCCAGGCGGGCGGCCAGGTCGGCGTTGGCGGCCTGCAGGGCGGCCACCTGCGCGGCGAGGGCGTCGGTGCGCGCGGTGCCCGCCTCGACGCGCTCCAGCAGCTGGCGCCGGCCGCGGTCGGCCTCCGGCTCGGCGGCGGCGGCGCGCAGGCCCGCCACGGCGAGCAGGACGCCGATGGCGAGCGCGGCCAGGAGGGTGCCGGCCCGGGCGGCCGGGCGGCGCTGCTCGCCGCGCTCGGCGCGCCGGGCCGCCGCGGCGGCGTAGCCGGGGTCCAGCGGGCGCTGCATGACCTCGGTGAGCAGGGCGGTGCTGGCGGCCGGGTCGCGCGGGGCCCGAGCGCCGCTCACCGGCGCTCGGCGCGCCACAGCTGCACCACCTGCTGCACGTAGAGGACCCCCGCCCACCAGTACAGGCCCGTGCCCCACAGGGCGAACGCCCAGCCCAGCGCGCCGGCGACCTCGGCCACGGAGTGCGCGACCTCGCCGAGCAGCAGCAGCGGGAAGGCGTAGAGCAGGCAGAAGGTGCCGGCCTTGCCGAGGAAGTGCACGGGCAGGACGCTGTGGCCGAGGGCGGCCAGGAAGGGCACCGTGCAGGCCAGCACCACGTCGCGGGCGACGAGCACGACGACCAGCCACCACGGCACCAGCCCGCGGTGGGCCAGGCCCAGCAGCGTGGTGAGGATGTAGAGGCGGTCGGCGAACGGGTCGAGCACCTGCCCCAGCCGGGTGACCTGGTCCCAGCGGCGGGCGAGCAGGCCGTCGAGGTAGTCGCTGGCGCCGCTGACGGCGAGCACGAGCAGCGCCCAGCCGTCGTGGCCGCGCACGATGAGCACGGCGAAGACGGGCACGAGCAGCAGCCGCAGGGCGCTCAGCGCGTTGGGCACCGTGAGGACCCGGTCGCTGACCACCTGCCCACCTGCCGCCGCCACGGCGCCACCACCCCCCGCTGGTCCTGGGCGTCCACCCTACGGGGCCGGATCACCCGGAGCGGTCAAGAAGTTCTTGACAGGCTCACGTCGTCAAGACATCATTGACGACATGAGCGCATCCCCCGACAAGCCCTCCACCGTCAACCTGCTCCTCCTGCCGGGCCTGGCCTGCATCGCCGTCGTCCTGTGCACGACCTACCTGCCGGAGACCTGGTGGCGCACCGCCCTCGTGCTGGCCGTCACCCTCGTCGGTGCCTTCGCCGCCGGGCTGGGGCTGCGGGCGCAGAGCGCCCGGAACCGCGCCGCCCAGCGCGACCAGGAGGCCCTCGACGGCCTGGAGCCCCTGCCCCGCAACCGCCCCGACGCCCGGTGAGCGCCGTGGAGCTCGGCAAGGGCGCGGGCGCGGGTGCGGGTGCGCGCGAGGAGGCGCTGGCCCTGCTGCGCGAGCGCATCGAGGCCGCCGTCGTGGAGGCCGCCGGCACCCCGCAGCCGGAGGGCGACCCCGACGCGACGCTGGAGCTGGTGGCGGCGAGCAAGGTGGCCGCCGAGGAGACCAGCCGACTGCTGCGCGCCTCCATCGACGCGGCCCGCTCGGCCGGGCACCGCTGGGACACCGTCGGCGCCCTGCTCGGCGTCAGCAAGCAGGCCGCGCAGCAGCGCTTCGGCCAGCGCTCCGGCACCCCGGGCCAGGAGGCCGCACCCGGCGCGGACGGCGCGGTGCGCCGGGTGCTCACCCCGCTGACGGCCTTCGACGAGATGGAGGTCCTGGCCCGCGAGGGCCGCCGCGGCTGGCACGTCGTCGACTACGGCACCCTCTACCACCTCGTCGAGGCCTCCGACCACCAGTGGGAGCACCTGCGCCAGCCGTGGAACCCCGCCGCGCGCCGGCGCCTGACCGAGCAGGGCTGGACCCTCGTCAAGGGCACGACGTTCCCGTGGGGCTACTGGAAGCGCCCGCTGGACCTGCCGGCCGAACCCTGAGGACCTGGTCGCGGGCGTAGCATCCTCTTGTTGTCCGACACGTGTCGCACAGACGGAGGAGATCGAGATGCCCACCGAAGACCTGCAGGACCGGTCCGCGATCGTCACCGGGGGCGCCTCCGGCATCGGCCGCGCCGTCGCCCTCGCCCTGGCCGCCGGCGGGGCGGCCGTGCTCGTCGCCGACCTGCACGAGGAGGCCGCGCAGCGCGTCGCCGACGAGATCACCGCCGCCGGCGGCACCGCGCGGGCCTTCGCCGGCGACGTGGCCGATCCGGCCGTGCACGAGGCGATGGTGGCGGCGGCCGGCGCGCTGGGTCCGCTGCGGGCCGCCGTCAACAACGCCGGCATCGGCGGCGAGGCGGCCACCGTCGCCGACTACTCCCTGGAGAGCTGGCACCGGGTCATCCAGGTGAACCTCAACGCCGTCTTCTACGGCCTGCGGGCGCAGATCCCCGCGATGGTCGCAGCCGGCGGCGGCGCGATCGTCAACATGGCCTCCGTGCTGGGGAGCGTCGGCATCGCCGGCTCCAGCGCCTACGTCACCGCCAAGCACGCCGTCGTCGGCCTGACGAAGAACGCCGCGCTGGAGCACTCCGCTCAGGGCGTGCGGGTCAACGCGGTGGGTCCGGGGTTCATCCACACCCCGCTCGTGGACGCCAACCTCTCCGCCGACGCCCAGGCCGCCCTGGCCGCGCAGCACGCGCTGGGCCGTCTCGGCACTCCCGAGGAGGTCGCCGCGCTCACCGCGTTCCTGCTCGGCGACGGCGCGAGCTTCATCACCGGCTCCTACCACCTCGTCGACGGCGGGTACGCCGCGCGCTGACCGGGCGAGGGCGGCCGGGACCGCCCGCGCGCACGGCGCGCGGCCGGCACCCGCTGCGGCCGGCGGCCCGATGGCCCGGCGGCCCGGCGGGGGTGAGCGTTCCCGGCCCGTCGGCCGGCGGGCCGGGAACACCTCGGGTGCCACCTCGCGGCGGTGCACCCGGCGACGGGACCGGCCGGCCGGCGCGGGCGCGGTCAGCGTCGCGGCGAGGGCGCGGAACTGCGCGTCGAACCACTGCTGCAGCCAGTGGTCCAACCCGTCGTCCGAGCACGCACCCACCCGCTGCGCCGCCGCGCCCGGGGCCTGCGACCGGTCCGCGCTGAGCACGTCCACGGCGCTGCGCCCGTCAGGAGCCGATGGCCTGCGGCTGCTCGGACGTCTCGATCGTGATGCGCCGCGGCTTGGCCTTCTCGGCCACCGGGACGCGCAGGGTCAGCACCCCCGCGTGGTAGTTCGCCGAGATCCGCTCGGTGTCGAGGTTGTCGCCGAGGATGAGCTGGCGGCTGAAGACACCTCGCGGGCGCTCGGCGGCGACCATCTCGTGCGGGCCCTCGGCCACCGGTCGCTGCGCGCGCACGGTCAGCACGTTGC
The DNA here is from genome assembly GCF_050871885.1 of Kineococcus aridisoli. Taxonomy (NCBI): domain Bacteria; kingdom Bacillati; phylum Actinomycetota; class Actinomycetes; order Kineosporiales; family Kineosporiaceae; genus Kineococcus; species Kineococcus aridisoli. Next base: position 77,097 of record NZ_JBJLSF010000003.1, read on the forward strand.
GCTCCACGTCCAGCTCGACGCTCGCCGGGTCCACGCCCGGCAGGTCGAACTCGACGACGAACTCGTCGCCGGAACGCCAGGCGTCCATCGGCATCGCCGTCGGGCGAGCGGCCGTGCCGAACACCTGCTGGGTGATCCGGTCGAGTTCCCGGAAGGGGTCAGTGCGCATCAGCATGGGAACCACCTCCACTGCGAGACAGGAAGATGCGCTACCGGTCGTGCCGTCGGCCCGTCCGTCGGCACAGTTCTGAAATAGCACTCCGGCGACCCGAGTGCAACCCCTGCGGGCGGCGCCTCAGCCGATCTCCGCGAGGGCCTTCAGGACGCGCTCGTCGCTCACCGGGTGGGCCGTCGGGACGCCCTGGGCGAACTTCTGCAGCCGCAGCTCCTCCAGCACCCAGCGGATGCGCGCCAGCTCCGGCGGCACCGGGGTGCCGGCGCGGCGCAGCCGGTTCGCGTACTCGTCGCGGACCCGGGCGAACTCGGCCATCCGCACCCGGTCGCGCTGGGGGTTGTCCGGCATCGTCTCCAGCCGGCGGGTGATCCCCTGCAGGTAGCGCAGCAGGTCCGGCAGCCGGTCCACCCCCGTCTCGGCGACGAAGCCGGCGTGCACCAGGGCGGTGAACTGCTCGCGGACGTCGGCCAGCGAGGGCACCAGCGTCAGGCTGGTGGTGCGCGAGATCGCGCGCTCGACGCCGGCCGCCGAGCGCAGCACCCGCAGCGTCCGGTCCACGGCGCTCGCCGTGACCTCCGGCAGGCGCGCACCGACGGTGCGGGCCAGCTCGGCGAACGCGGCGGCGGTGCGCACGTCGGCACCCCCGGCCTGCTCCAGCAGCGCGTCGGCGGCGGCGCGCACGCAGTCGTCGAGGACGGCGGCCGCGCTGCCGTGCGGTGCGCGCGCCAGCAGCAGCTTGGCGTCGTTGGGCAGGCCGCACTGCACCGCCCGCACGGGCGAGGGCAGCGTGAGCAGCAGCAGCCGCAGCACCCCGGCGCGGTGCTCGGCCCGGGCCTGCCCCGGGGTCGCGAACGTGCGCAGGCCCACGGTGGCGCCTTCGTCGACCAGCGCCGGGTAGGACGTCACGTCGCTGCCCCGCCGGACGCTGGTGTGGGTGAGCGGGACCTCCTCGGGCAGCTCGGCCCACGAGCGCGCCCCGGTGCGCTGCACCTCGTCGGCGGCCTCGGTGAGCGTGGCCACGACCTCCGTCTCCAGGGCGGCCCGCAGCCGCGGGAAGTCCTTGCCCTGCGCCAGGACCGCACCGTCCGCGCCGACGACGCGGAAGGAGGGCCGCAGGTGCGCGGGCACCTTCGCCCAGTCCACGTCCTCGGCGTAGACCTCGGTGCCGTCGCCCAGCCGGGGCATCTCGCGCTCGAACGCCGTCCAGAACGGCTCGGCGCGCGGGGTCACCCGCTCCAGGAACCGCGCCGCCACGTCCGGTGCGGGCACGAGGTTCTTGCGCAGCTGCTTGGGCAGCGAGCGCAGCAGGGCGGTGACCATGTCGTGGCGGAAGCCCGGCACCTGCCACAGCAGGTCGCGGTCGTCGAAGCGGTTGACGACCTCGACCGGCACGTCGACGGTCACCCCGTCCAGCGGGGAGCCGGGGTCGAAGACGTAGGAGAGCGCGAGGTCCAGGTCCCCCTGGCGCCAGCTGAGCGGGAACTGCTCCTCGCTGATGCCGGGGTCGTCGGCGACGAGCATCGCCGGGTCGAAGGTCAGCAGGTCGGGGCGGGTGCGCCGCTCGGTCTTCCACCAGGCGTCGAAGTGCCGGCCGGAGACGACGTCGGCGGGGATGCGCGCGTCGTAGAAGGCGAACAGCACCTCGTCGTCGACGACGATGTCGCGGCGGCGGGCGCGGTTCTCCAGCTCCTCGGCCTCCTCCAGCAGCTCGCGGTTGCGGGAGAAGAACTCATGGCGGGTCTCGAAGTCGCCCTCGACGAGGGCGTGCCGGATGAACAGCTCCCGGGAGGTCTCCGGGTCGATCGCGCCGTAGGGCACGGTGCGCCCGGCCACGATCGGCACGCCGTAGAGGGTGACGCGCTCGGTGGCCACGACCGCCGCCCGCTTGCGCGACCAGCGGGGTTCGGAGTGGTTGCGCTTGACGACGTGCTCGGCGAGCGGCTCGATCCAGCGCGGGTCGATCGCGGCGGCGACCCGCGCCCACAGCCGGGAGGTCTCCACGAGCTCGGCGGCCACGACCCAGTCGGGGTTGCGCCGCCCGAGCGCGGATCCGGGGAAGAGCGCGAACTTCGCCCCGCGGGCACCGAGGTACTCCTGCTGGGCGGGGCGCTGGGACTCGCGGCGCCCGCCCTCGCGCCGGCCGCGACCCTCCTCGCGCACGTCCTTGAGCCCGATGTTGCCCAGCAGCCCGGCCAGCAGCGAGCGGTGCACGGCGTCGGCGTCGTAGCCGGGGTCGGGGAACAGCTGGTCCTCGGCCGGCTGGCCGAGCTCGGGCGCCCGGACCTCGAAGCGCAGGTCGCGCACGACGCGCCGCAGCTGCGAGTAGGTGTCCTGCCACTCGCGGATGCGCAGGTAGTGCAGCATCTCGGCCTTCACCCGGCGCCGGAACGCCGAGGAGGACAGCTCCCGCTGCAGGTGCTGCAGGTAGGACCACAGGTTCAGGTACGTCAGGAAGTCGGAGCGCTCGTTGCGGAACCTGGCGTGCAGCTGGGCGGCGCGGTCGCGCTGCTCCAGCGGGCGCTCGCGCGGGTCCTGCACCGACAGGGCGGCCACGACGACGAGGACGTCGTGCAGGCAGCCGTTGCGCTGCGCCTCCAGGACCATGCGGCCCAGCCGGGGGTCGATGGGCAGGCGGGCCAGGTCGCGGCCGGTGCGGGTCAGCCGCGGCACCCCGCGCTCCCCCGGCCGGGCGCCCTCGATCGCACCGAGCTCGGCCAGCAGGGCCAGGCCGTCGGCGATGCTGCGCGCCTCCGGCGGTTCCACGAACGGGAAGGCGGCGATGTCGCCCAGGCCCAGGGAGGCCATCTGCAGGATGACCGCGGCGAGGTTGGTGCGCAGGATCTCCGGGTCGGTGAACTCCGGGCGGGACTCGAAGTCGGCCTGGGAGTACAGCCGGATGCAGATGCCGTCGGCCACGCGCCCGCAGCGGCCGGCGCGCTGGTTCGCCGACGCCTGCGAGATCTTCTCGATGGGCAGCCGCTGCACCTTGGTCCGGTGGCTGTAGCGGGAGATGCGCGCGGTGCCGACGTCGACGACGTAGCGGATCCCCGGGACCGTCAGCGAGGTCTCGGCGACGTTGGTGGACAGCACGATCCGCCTTCCGGGGTGGGGGCGGAAGACCCGGTGCTGCTCCTCGGCGCTCAGCCGCGCGAACAGCGGGACGACCTCCACCTCGCGCAGCTCCCGGCGGCGCACCAGGTCGTCGAGGGCCTCGGCGGTGTCGCGGATCTCCCGCTCGCCGGGCAGGAAGACCAGGACGTCCCCCGGCCCCTCGGCGACGAGCTCGCGGACGGCGTCGAGGACGCCCTCGGTCTGGTCGCGGTCGTCGACCGGCAGCGCGTCCTGCTCGTCGAGCCCCTCGCCCACGCCGCCGTCCTCGTCCTCGTCGCCGTCCCCGGCGAGCTCGGCCGTCAGCTCCTCGGCCAGCAGCGGGCGGTAGCGGACCTCCACGGGGTAGGTGCGCCCGGACACCTCCAGCACGGGCGCCCCGCCGAAGTGCCGGGAGAAGCGCTGCGGGTCGATGGTCGCGGAGGTGATGACGAGCTTGAGGTCGGGGCGGCGCGGCAGCAGCTGGGCGAGGTAGCCCAGCAGGAAGTCGATGGTGAGGCTGCGCTCGTGCGCCTCGTCGACGATGAGCGTGTCGTACTGCAGCAGCTCGGGGTCGCGCTGGATCTCGGCGAGCAGGATGCCGTCGGTCATGACCTTGACGAGGCTGTCCTCGCCGACGGTGTCGGTGAAGCGGACCGCGTACCCGACCAGGCCGCCCAGCTCGGTGCCCAGCTCGTCGGCCACGCGCTCGGCGACGGCGCGCGCGGCGATGCGCCGGGGCTGGGTGTGCCCGATGCGCCCGCGCACGCCCCGGCCGATCTCCAGGCAGATCTTGGGCAGCTGGGTCGTCTTGCCCGAGCCGGTCTCGCCGGCGACGACGACGACCTGGTGCTCGCGCAGCGCGGCGGCGATGCGGTCCTTCTCCTGGCTGACCGGCAGCTGCTCGGGGTAGCTGAGCACGGGCACGCTCGCGGCGCGGGAGGCCGCGCGGGCCTCGGCGGCGGCGGTCTGCGCCTCGACGTCGGCGAGGGCGGCCTCGAGCGGGCGGTCGCCGCGGGCCAGGACCGCCAGGCGCCGGCGCAGCCGGTCCTCCTCGCGCAGCGACACCGCGCCCAGGCGCTGCGCGAGGGCCCGCACGCGGGGGTCGTCGGGCAGCGTCGCCGCGGGTGGACGGTGGGACCGGCGCGGACCGCGCCCAGAAGACCTCGACATGACGCCGCAGAGTCTAGGTGCCCGCGCGGACACTCCACCCGTCCGGAGCACCCGGTGACGCCCGGTCGCGCTGCAGCGGCTGCTCCTCGCTCCTGCGGGCCCCCGCCTACTCCTCCCCCGCGACCCGAGCCCGCGCCCCGGGTGCGGGCGGCCACAGCGCCCGCACCGCCTCCACGTCGGCGACGACCGCGCTGTGCAGCGACAGCAGCAGCAGCGCCGCCTCGTGGGCGCGCACGTCCTCGGCGGCCGTGGCGTCGGCGAGGACGACGACGCGCAGGCCGTGCGTGAAGGCGCTGCCCGCGGTCTCCAGGACGCAGCAGTCGCTCGTCAGCCCGGCGATCGCGACCCACTCGACCCCGCGCTCGCGCAGCAGCCGCGCCAGCCCCGTGCCGGCGAACCCGTCGTAGGTGCGCTTGGGGACCACGGGCTCACCGGGCGCCGGGGCGAGCGCGTACCACTCGACGCCGCTCGTGCCCTCCACGCAGGGCTCCCACTCGTTCGGCCAGGGGTCGTCGGGGCCCAGCCCGCGCAGCCAGTTCGACGCCGGCCACGGCTGGTCCGGCGGCACCCGCAGCTGCACCCACACCACGTCGGCGCCGGCGGCGCGCGCGAGCGCGAGCGCGTCCCCGGTGCGCGCGACGGCGGCCGCCGTGCGCGAGCGCGCGTCGTCGTCGAGGTGGGCCAGGTGCGCGGGGTCGGCGAAGGAGCGCTGCACGTCGACGACCAGCAGCGCACCGCGCAGCCCGCGCAGCGCCGCCAGCCGCTGCGCGCTCACCCCGCGGCCCGCAGGCCCGGCAGGACGAGCTCGCCGAACGGCTCGGTGTCGCGCAGGTAGTCGGGGAAGACGAGCATGAGCCCGTCCAGCTCGGCGTCGTGGACCTGCTGCGCGATGCGCTCCACCACGGTCTGCGGGCCGCCGACGACCACCGCCGTCTGGAACGCCTCGTGCGCCCGGTCGCCGGCGGTCATCGACATCGCCCGGTCCAGCGGCAGCCCCCACGACAGCTTCATGCTCGTGATGGCCTCGGCGTCGTAGCCGCGGCCGTACTCGGCGAAGCGGCGCTGCGCGGCGGCGTCGGTCTCGTCGAGCACGACCGTGAGCATCGCGTACGTCCTGATCGAGCGGCCGCGCTCGGCCGCGAGCGCCTTCACCTCGCGGCTGGCCGCGCGCAGCCCGGGCAGGTCCTCGGCGGTGAGGAAGGAGCCGTCGCAGTGGGCCGCCTGGAAGCGCACGCCCGCCGGTGAGCGGCCGGCCGAGATGACCGTGGGGCGCCGCGCCGGGTGCGGTCGCGACTGGCAGTCCTCCAGGGTGAAGAACTCCCCGCGCGCGCTGACGGAGTCCTCGCTCCACAACCGCTGCACCAGCTGCAGCCACTCCTCGGTGTAGCGGTAGCGGTCGTCGTGGGTCAGGTCGCTGCGCCACTGCCCCATCTGGGAGAACTCGTGCTCGTAGGCGCCGACGACGACGTTCATCCCGCACCGCCCGCCCGAGACCTGGTCCAGGGTGGCGAACACCTTGGCCACCACCGCCGGGTGGAACAGGTTCGTGTGCACGGTCGCCCACAGCTGCACCCGCTCGGTGGCCTCCGCCAGCGCCGCCGTCATGGTCATCGACTCCAGCGTGCGGCCCCAGTGGTCGGTGCGGCCGCCGTACCCGCGCCACTTGGCCATGGACATCACGAAGTCCAGGCCGATGCGCTCGGCGGCCAGGGCGGCCTCGCGGTTGTACGCCCAGGTCGCCTCCGGGTGCGGCGCCGTCTCGGACATGATCCAGCCGCCGTTGCCGATGGGCAGGAAGACGCCGTACTCGCGCGCGCTCACGGCACCGGCCACACGAGCGCCCCGTCGGCGTACAGCGACGGCACGAGGTCGGTGTCGACCAGGGAAGCCGGGTCCGGCACCGCGGGGATCTGGCCCATCCGCACCAGGAAGTCGCCCTCGGCCTGCACGGAGGCCGGGTCGATCTGCCCGAGGACCTGCCCGGCCGGCAGCGAGTCGTCGACGAGCCGCGCCTCGGTCTGCCAGACCTGGACGTTGTGGTCGGTGTCGTAGCCGGCCTGCGCCTGCTCGGCGGCGTGGCCGACGCACTCGGCGGCCTGCTCCTCGGAGGCCTCGCAGTAGCGGTACGCCTTCAGCTGCGCGCGCAGGAAGTCCTCCACGGCGCCGCGGTGCTCGGCCAGGAAGTCCGGGTTGACGATGGTCGTCGCGATGGAGCCGGGGACCCCGTGGTCCTCGGGGTTCCACTGGGTGACCTCCTCGCCCAGCGCCTCCAGGGTGAGCGGCTCGTTGGACTTGTAGCCGGTCAGCGACTGCACCTGCCCGCGCACCAGCACCGTCGGGTCGAAGCCCACGACGACCTGGGTGATCGCCTCGACGTCGACCCCGGCGGCGCGCAGCATGGCGTCGATCGCCACGGGCAGCGCCCCCTTCTGCCCCAGCGTCGTCCCCTCCAGCTGCTTCAGGTCGGTGATGCCCGGCCCCGTCATGAGGGTGGCGATGGGCACGTGCCCGAACAGCGCGACCGCCTTCACGTCGACGCCGTTGGCGACGTTGACCAGGACGTCGGAGTTCCCGCTCATCGAGGAGACCTGCGCGGTGCCGGCCGCGACGAGCTGGGCGTTCTGGGCGGTCTCCCCGGTGCCGGGCTGGATCTCCACGTCGAGGCAGAGGGCGTCGAAGTAGCCCAGCGCCTGCGCCGCGACGGGGTCCAGGATGCTCGCCGACGCCTGGTACTGGTAGCCGGTGACGTAGGTGATGGTCCCGGCCGCCTCGTTGCTCGCGCACCGCTGCGCCGAGACCGCCGACCCCCGGCCCTCCCCGGGCCCGGGGCTCCCCGCGCCGTCGTCGGGACCCGAGCAGCCGGCGAGCAGCAGGGCCGCGGTCGCGCCGAGGGCGAGGGCAGTGCGCAGGCGGGTCACGGGGTTCCTCCAGGGTGGGGCGGTGCGGTCGTCGTGCGGGGTCGCTGCGGGGGTCAACGGTTCTGCGAGTCGTGCCACGACAGCGCCCGCCGCTCCAGGGTGCTCACCACGAGCAGCAGCAGCGAGCCCATGGCCGCCAGGCAGGCGATCGCGGCGAACACGCGGTCCAGCTGGGAGTTCGAGCTGGCCACGCTGATGAGCGTCCCGAGGCCGGACCTCGCGCCCGCGGCGGCGAACTCGGCGACGATCGCGCCGACCAGCGAGAGCGGGAAGACGACGCGGAACGCGGAGAACAGGTACGGCAGCGCGCTGGGGAAGCGCAGCCGCAGCAGCACGTCGAGGCGGGAGGCGTGCACCGTGCGGAACACGGCGAGGACGTGGCGGTCCACCGAGCGCAACCCCGTCGCGGTGTTCATCAGGACGGGGAAGAACGTGATGAGCCCGGTGACGATCACCTTGGGCAGCATGCCGAAGCCGAAGGCCACGACCAGCGCGGGGGCGATCGCGACGACGGGGGTGACGTTGAGCACGACCGCCAGCGGCGTCACCGCGCGGCGCACCAGGCCGGACTCGCTCACGAGGACGGCCAGCACGACGGCCGCGACGGTCCCGGCCACCAGGCCCAGCATCGCCTCCTGCAGCGTCGTCCACGCGTTGAGCAGGTACAGGCCGGGCTCGCTGGCCAGCTGGCGGCCCACCGCGGACAGCGGCGGCAGCACGTAGGGGTTGTCCCGCGCCACCCACGACCACAGCAGGGCCGCCGCGGCGAGCGCGACGAGGGTGGGCAGCCAGAACCGCGGGTGCAGGAACCTCACGCGGCGTCCCCGGGGCGGTCGGCGGACCAGGCGGTGCCCAGGCACTCGCGGATGCGGTGCTCGTGCTCGTGCAGCTCCGCGGACTCCAGCTGCCCCCGGCGGCGCGGCCGGTCCAGCGCGACGTCCACGACGCCGGCGATGCGGCCGGGGCGGGCGGCCATGACGACGACGGTGTCCGAGAGCAGCACGGCCTCGGAGATGGAGTGCGTGACGAAGACGACGGTCGTGCGCAGCTCCTGCCAGACGTCCAGCAGCTGCAGCTGCGCGGCCTCGCGGGTGAACTCGTCGAGGGCGGAGAAGGGCTCGTCCATGAGCAGCACCTCCGGCTGCAGGGCGAAGGCGCGGGCGATGGCGGCGCGCTGCTTCATCCCCCCGGACAGCTGGCGCGGCCGCCGGTGCAGCACCTCCCCCAGGCCTAGGCGGGTCAGCAGGGCGACCGGGTCGGCGGCCAGCCCCCCGCGCCCCGCGCCGGCCTGCTCGCGGCGGCGGCGCAGGGTGGCGGCCCGGTTCACCTTCTCCAGCACCCGCACGTTGGCGAGCACGTCCAGCCACGGCAGCAGCGCCGGCACCTGCGGCACGAAGCCGATGACCTTGTCCGCGCGCGCGGCGGCGGGCGTGCGCCCGCAGATGCGCACCTCGCCGCCGTCGGGGGCCTCCAGGCCCGCGATGAGGCGCAGCAGCGTGGACTTGCCGCAGCCGGAGGGGCCGATGACGCTGACGAAGCGCCCGCGCGGCACCTGCAGGTCGACGTGGTGCAGCGCCCGCGTCGCACCCGGTCCGCTGCCGTAGGTCTTGCAGGCGTCGTGGACCGCGACGAAGGGCTGCTCGTGCGACATGCCGCGACCCTACTTCCAGGGCGGCGGTACCCTCGCGGTCGTGGACGCTCGTGCTCGGCGCAGTCTCGAGCGCCTGTCGACCGCCGTGCTGGACCTGGCCGGGCGCAAGGCCCCCGAGACGCTGTCGGTCTCGGAGGTCGCCCGCGTCGCCGGGGTGCACCGCTCCACCTTCTACGAGCACAGCGACTCCCCCTCCGAGCTGCTGCGCACCGTCCTGCGCACCGAGCTCGACGCGGTCCGCGAGCGCCACCTGGGCGGGCAGGCCCCGCCCGACGTGGCGCTGCAGGTGCACCAGACCACCCTGGAGGTCCTGGAGCACCTGGAGCGCCACCGGGCGGTGTACCTGCGCAGCTTCGCCAGCCCCTCGGACGCCTCGCTGCGCACGATGCTCGGCGAGCACGTGCGCGCCTCGGTGCTGCTGCTGCTCGAGCGCGGTGCGGTGACCTCCCCCGTCGGCGACCGCGCCCTGGCCGCGCAGTACCTGGCCGAGGGGGCCGTGGGCGCGCTGTCGGTCTGGCTGGCCGGGCCGGCACCGCGCTCGGCGGAGGCCTTCCTCGCCGACTACGCCCGCCTCGTGCCGCCGTGGTGGCCGTCGATCGAGGGCTGAGGAGGTCCGCCGGGCGGGCGCGGCGCTCAGCGCGCGGCGAGCAGCAGGGAGGCCGCCAGGGCGGCCATGACCAGGGCGATCCCCGCGTCGAGCACCCGCCAGGCGCCGGGCCGGGCGAACAGCGGGCGCAGCAGCGCCGCGCCGAAGCCCAGGGCGGTGAACCACGCGGTGCTGGCCAGGGCCGCGCCGGCGGCGAACCACCACTGCCGCCCGGGGTGGCCCTGGGCGATCGAGCCGAGCAGGACCACCGTGTCGAGGTAGACGTGCGGGTTCAGCCACGTCAGCGCCAGCGCCGTGCCCACCGCCGCCGCCCGGGAGGCCGGCACCGCTCCCTCGCCGGCCTGCAGCGCCTGCGGGCGCAGCGCGCGGCGGGCGGCCGTCACCGCGTACGCGGCCAGGAACGCGGCGCCCACCAGGCGCACCGCGTCCAGCAGCCCGGGGTGGCTGCGCACCACCGCACCGGCACCGGCCACGCCGGCGCAGATGAGCGCGACGTCGGAGAGCACGCACACCAGCACCACGGCGCCCACGTGCCGGGCGCGCAGGCCCTGGCGCAGCACGAAGGCGTTCTGGGCGCCGATCGCCACGATGAGCGAGAGCCCGAGCCCCAGCCCGGAGGCGGTGGCGAGCAGGGCGGAGGCGGTAGGCAGCACCCGGCGACCGTAGGCACCCGCCGCTCTGAAGGGAAGCTTCTCCTCCTGCAGCGCCGTTAGCATCGCTGTTCGTGGACCTCGCCTCGACGCTGGACCTGGCCCAGCTGCGCGCCCTGAGCGCGGCGGTCTCCGAGGGGACCCTCGAAGCCGCCGCCCGCGCCCTGCACGTGACCCCGTCGGCGGTCAGCCAGCGGCTGCGCGCCCTGGAGGTGGCCACCGGCCGGGTCCTGCTGGTGCGCAGCAGACCCGTGCAGCCGACCGAGTCCGGCCGGGCGCTGCTGCGCCTGGCCCGCCAGGTCGAGCTGCTGGCCGGCGACACCCTCGCCGAGCTGGAGGCCGGCGGGGGCGGCGGGCCGGTGGACCGCGGGCCGCAGGTGCTGCCCATCGCCGTCAACGCCGACTCCCTGGGCACCTGGGTGCTGCCCGCGCTGGCTCCGCTGGCCGACCCGTCCGCGGCCGCGCCGGTGTGCTTCGACGTCCACCGCGACGACGAGGGGCACACCGCGGGGCTGCTGCGCTCGGGGGCGGTCGTGGCCGCCGTCACCACCGACCCCGACCCGGTCGCCGGCTGCTCGGTCACCCGGCTGGGCGCCATGCGCTACCGGCCGATGGCCGCGCCCGCCTTCGCCCGGCGCTTCTTCCCCGAGGGCCCCACGGCCCCGGCGCTGGCCCGGGCCCCCGTGGTGGTCTTCGACCGCAAGGACACCCTGCAGGAGCGCTACCTGCGCCGGCACCTGCCGCAGGGCCCCGCGGGCGCGGTGCGCGCCGCACCGCCCGCGCACCACGTGCCCTCCTCGGCGGACTTCCTGGCCGCGGTCCGCCTGGGCCTGGGCTGGGGCATGCTGCCCGAGCTGCAGGTCCGCGCCGGGCGGCACGAGCCGGGCGAGGACCTGGTGGACCTCGACCCGGGCGGCGCGATCGACGTCGCGCTGCACTGGCAGCAGTGGAAGCTGGGCTCGGCGTCGCTGGAGCGCGTGGCCGCCGCCGTCACCGCCGCGGCCCACCGCCACCTGGTGCAGTGAGCGGCACCGCGGCGACCGGCACCGCGAGGGGGTTCCCGTCGCGCGGGGCGCCGGAACGCGGAACGGGTGCCCACCCGAAGGTGGACACCCGTTCTGACCTGCGCGAACGCCGGTCGGGCTGACAGGATTTGAACCTGCGACCCCTTGACCCCCAGTCAAGTGCGCTACCAAGCTGCGCCACAGCCCGATCGACCCGACCCCTTGCGGGGCGAGCCGGGTAGAACCTTACCTCATCGCTTGCGCTTCTCCCGCACCCGCACGCTCAGCTCGATGGGGGTGCCGGTGAAGCCGAACTCCTCGCGCAGCCGGCGCTCCAGGAAGCGGCGGTAGCCGGCCTCCAGGAAGCCGCTGGCGAAGACGACGAAGCGCGGCGGGCGGGTGGAGGCCTGCGTGCCGAAGAGGATGCGCGGCTGCTTGCCGCCGCGCACCGGGTGCGGGTGGGCGGCGACGACCTGGCCGAGGAAGCTGTTGAGGCGGCCGGTGGGGATGCGCGTCTCCCACGAGGCCAGGGCGGTGTCGATGGCCGGGACGAGCCGCTCCATGTGCCGGCCGGTCTGCGCCGACACGTTGACCCGCGGCGCCCACGGGACCTGGACGAGCTCCTTCTCGATCTCGCGCTCGAGGTAGTGCCGGCGCTCCTCGTCGGTGAGGTCCCACTTGTTGTAGGCGACGACGAGGGCGCGCCCGGACTCCACGACCGTGGAGATGATGCGGATGTCCTGCTCGGCGATCGGGACGCTGGCGTCGACGAGGACGACGGCGACCTCCGCCTTCTCGAGGGCGGCCTGGGTGCGCAGCGAGGCGTAGAAGTCCGCGCCCTTGGTCAGGTGCACGCGGCGGCGGATGCCCGCGGTGTCCACGAACCGCCAGGTGCGCCCGCCGAGCTCGATGAGCTCGTCGACGGGGTCGCGGGTGGTGCCGGCCGTGGGGTGCACCACGACCCGCTCGGAACCGGCGAGCTTGTTGAGCATCGAGGACTTGCCGACGTTCGGGCGCCCCAGCAGCGCCACCCGCCGCGGGCCGCCGGCGTCGGGCAGGCCACCGCCGACGGCGGAGACCGCGGGCAGCAGCTTCACCGCGGCGTCCAGGGCGTCGCCCGTGCCCCGTCCGTGCAGCGCGGAGACCGGGTAGGGCTCGCCGAGCCCCAGCGACCACAGCTCGGTGGCGTCCGCCTCCTGGCGGGGACCGTCCACCTTGTTGGCCACGAGCACGACGGGGCGCCCGGAGCGGCGCAGCAGCCGCACGACCTTCTCGTCGCTGGCGGTGGCGCCCACCGTGGCGTCGACGACGAAGAGGACGGCGTCGGCCAGCTCGATGGCCAGCTCGGCCTGGTCGGCGACCGCGAGGTCCAGGCCCTCCGCCTTGGCCTCCCAGCCGCCGGTGTCGACGAGGGTGAAGTCGCGCCCGGCCCAGTTGGCCGGGTAGGCCACGCGGTCGCGGGTGACGCCCGGGACGTCCTCCACGACCGCCTCGCGGCGGCCGATGATGCGGTTGACCAGCGTCGACTTGCCGACGTTGGGGCGCCCGACGACGGCGAGCACCGGCAGCGGCCCGCGGGGGGCCTCCTCCGGGCCGCCCTCGCCGTCGGCCTCGAGCAGGGCGACGTCCTCGGGCGAGAGGTCGTAGTCCTCCAGCCCGACGCGCAGCGCGTTCTCGACGTTGTCGTCGACGCCGTCGCCGGCGCTCGGGTCGGTGCTGGCGGGGACGTCGGCGAGGACGTCCTCCGGGGTGTCCGGGGTTTCTGGTGCGCTCACCGGGAGCCTCCTGGCAGGTCGTCGGACGCCAGCTCGGCGAGCCCCAGCTCGTCGGCGGCGGCTTCGTCGTCGGGCAGTCGCATCCGCGTGCGCTGCAGGGAGTCCAGCACGTGGCTGGACAGCTTGTCGCGGACCTGGTCCACCGCGGCGGCCAGCGCGAGCCGGCCGGGGACGCCGGGTTCCTTCACGACCGTGAACGGTTCGCCGAAGCAGAACCACAGCCGCCGCCGCAGCGGCGGCAGGGCCCGCTCGCGCTCGCCCGGCAGGTGCGCGCCCAGGCAGGCGACCGGGACGACCGGGGCGCCGGACTGCAGCGCGATCCAGGCGATGCCTGAGCGCACCGAGGCCGCGTCACCGCGACCGCGGGTGCCCTCGGGGAAGACCCCGGCCGCCCCGCCGGCGGCCAGCACGGCCAGCACCGACTGCAGCGCGTCCCGGTCGCCGCGCTCGCGGTCGATGGGGATCTGCCCGGCCTGCAGCAGCGACCAGCCGAGCAGGCGCGTGGGCAGCGAGCCCTCGAACATCTCCTTCTTGACCAGGAAGTGCGCCGGCCGCGGCGCCATCCCGTACAGCAGCGGCCCGTCGAGGATCGAGGCGTGGTTGGCGGCGAAGAGCACCGGCCCGCTGGTGGGGACGTTCTCCGCGCCCAGCGCGCGACCGGCCCACACGCCGCGGGACAGGACGGTGCCGACGGCCCGCGTCCAGGGCCGGGGGGCGTCCGGGTGCGAACCGCCGACGGGTGCCCGGTTCACCGCTGCCCCCGCACCGGCCGGGCGGCGGCCACCACGTCGAGCAGGGCGGCGACGGTGCCCTCGAAGTCCAGGTGGGTGGAGTCCAGCGTCACGACGCCGTCGGCGGCCGCGGTGAAGGCGGTGGTGCGCGCGTCGACGCGGTCGCGCTCGACGACGGCGCGCCGGGTGGCCTCCAGCGCCGCGGCGTCGTCGGAACCGAGGTCCTGCTGGGCCCGGCGGGCCAGGCGCACGGCCTCGTCGGCGGTCAGCAGCACCCGCACGTCGGCCTCGGGGGCGACGACGGTGGTGATGTCGCGGCCCTCGGCCACGACGCCGGGACGGCCACCGGGGGCCGGTGCGGCGCAGGAGGCCTCGATGATCGCGCGCTGGCGCAGCACGAGGTCGGCGCGCACCGCCGGCACCGAGGCGACGGCGCTGACGCGGGAGGTCACCTCCGCCGAGCGCACGGCCTCGGTGAGGTCGGTCTCGGTGCCGTCCGCGGCGACGACGGCGACGGTCGGCGCGGCCGGGTCGGTGCCCACGCGCAGCGCGACCGCGCGCACGTGCTCGGCCACCGCGGCCGGGTCGGCGAGGTCGGTGCCGTGCTGCAGCGCCGACCACGTCACCGCGCGGTACATGGCGCCGGTGTCCAGGAAGGCCACGCCCAGCGCCGCGGCGACGGCCCGGCTGACGCTGGACTTGCCGCTGCCCGAGGGACCGTCGACGGCGACGACGATCGGCGTGGTCACGACGGGCGCGCCCGGGTCGTCCCCGGCCGGGGACGCGACGGAGCTGCGGGGTGCGGGCGAGGTGGACACCGGAAGAGGTTAGTCGACCGCACCGGGCCCGGCAGAACCGCGCGCGGGCTCAGAGCGGGACCGTCCAGCCGCGGGCCCGCAGCGACTGCTCGAGGGGCTCCTTGGCGGCCGGCAGCACGTCGATGGCCGCCAGCGCCACGGCCTGGCCCTCGGAGTGCTCCAGGCGCAGGTCCTCCAGGTTGACCCCCGCCGCCCCGACGTCGGTGAGCAGCCGGGCCAGCGCACCGGGGCGGTCGGGCACGACGACGACCACCGTGGCGTAGGCGGTGGGGGCCGAGCCGTGCTTGCCGGGGATGCGCTCGCGGCCGGCGCCGCCCGCCGCGATGACGCCGGCCAGCCGGCCGCGCGCGCCGGGGGCGGTCGGGTCGGCGGCGAGCGCGCGCAGGGCGCCGATGACGTCGTCGAGGTCGCGGCGCAGCTCCTCCAGGACGTCGGCGACGGGCGCGGCGTTGCCGGCGAGGATCTGCGCCCACAGCGCCGGGTCGCTGGCCGCGATGCGGGTGACGTCGCGCAGGCCCTGCCCGGCGAGCGCCACGGCCGGGTCGGGCGCCTCCCGCAGCCGGGCCGCCACCAGGCTGGCGGCCACCTGCGGGGCGTGCGAGACCAGCGCCACCGCCTCGTCGTGCTCGTCGGCCGGCATCGCGACCGGCACGGCGCCGCAGTCCAGGGCCAGGTCGCGCACCGCGCGCACGGCCGCCGGGCCGGCCGCCGCGGGGGCGGCCACCACCCACGGCCTGCCGGCGAAGAGGTCGGTGCGGGCGGCGACCGCCCCGGAGCGCTCCCGGCCGGCCATCGGGTGCCCGCCGACGTAGCGGGACAGGTCCGCGCCGGCCGCGCGCAGGGCGGCCAGGGGGCCGCCCTTGACGCTGGCGACGTCGGTGACCACGGCCCGCG
This sequence comes from Kineococcus aridisoli, assembly GCF_050871885.1. Lineage (NCBI taxonomy): Bacteria > Bacillati > Actinomycetota > Actinomycetes > Kineosporiales > Kineosporiaceae > Kineococcus > Kineococcus aridisoli. The sequence goes on from NZ_JBJLSF010000003.1 coordinate 92,580, forward strand.
GGAAGGCGGCCAGCTCGGCGCGGACCACCTCGGCGACGACGTCCGGCGGGGCGGCGACCAGCACCAGGGCCGGGTCGTCGCCGGGGGCCGCCAGCCGCCCGGCGCCCATGTCCCGCGCGAGCGCGGCGGCCGTCGGCGAGGGGTCGTGCAGCACGACGTCGACACCGCGCAGGCTCAGCGCGAGCGCCGCCGACGTGCCCAGCAGACCGGTGCCCACCACGCGGACCGTGCCGCGGGTGCGGGCGGGCGCCGCCGCGTCGAGGGTCACGGCGCCCTCACTGGGCGATGTCGCGGCGCAGCGCCTGGGCGCCGTTGAGGTACACGTGGCGCACCTCGCTGCGCGAGCGCGTCGTCTCCACGTGCGCCATGAGCCGGATGACGCGCGGCATCGAGCCCTCGATCTCCAGCTCCCGCGCGCACATCAGCGGCACGTCGCCCATCCCGAGCTCGCGGGCGGCCACCGCCGGGAACTCGGAGACGAGGTCGGCGGTGGAGGTGAAGATGACGCTGATGAAGTCGTCCAGCGACAGCTCGTTGACCCGGACCACCTCGGCGACGAGGTCGCGGGTGCGCGCCAGCACCTCCGCGCGCTCGTCCACGTCCACCTGCACCGCACCACGGATCGCCCTCACCGACACGCGCGGCAGGCTACCCGCCTCGGGTCCGGAGCCGGGTGCCGGTGCCGGTGCGGGGTCGGCGGCGCTCACAGGCCCGCGGCCGCCATGAGCTGCTGGACCTCGCCCCTGGTCAGGCGCCGGTTCTTGCCCGGCTTGAGGTCGCCGAGCACGAGCGGGCCCATCTGCACGCGCACCAGCTTCAGCACGGGGTAGCCCTCGGCCTCCAGCAGGCGGCGCACGACGTGCTTGCGGCCCTCGTGCAGGACGACCTCGACGAGGGCGTAGCCGGGCTTGGAGTCCACCAGGCGGAAGGAGTCGACCGCCACCGGCCCGTCCTCCAGCTCGACCCCGGCGCGCAGGTTCCGGCCCAGGTCGCGCTTGACGGGCCCGCGGACCTCCGCGAGGTAGGTCTTCTTCACCCCGAAGGAGGGGTGCTGCAGCCGGTGCGCCAGGGTCCCGTCGTTGGTGAGCAGGATCAGGCCCTCGGTGTCCAGGTCGAGGCGGCCGACGTGGAACAGCCGCTCCTCGCGTGGGCCGACCATGTCCGCCAGGTTCAGGCGCCCCTCCTCGTCGTACATCGTCGACACCACGCCCTTGGGCTTGTTGACCATGATGTAGACGAGGTCGTCGTCGATGGAGAAGCGCATGCCGTCCACGTGCACGACCTGGCGGGTGGGGTCGATGCGCACGCCGAGCTCGGTGACGACCTGGTCGTCCACCGTGACCCGGCCGGCGGTGATCATCTCCTCGCAGGCGCGCCGCGAGCCGGCGCCCGCCGCGGCGAGGAACTTCTGCAGGCGCACGCCCTCCGGGTCGTGCACGTCGACGCCGGTGCGCGCCTTGACCGGGGCCGGGCCGCGCCGCGGCGGCTGCGGCGCCGGGGCCACCTGGTCGGTCATCCGCTTGGCGGCGCCCTTGCGACCACCACCGCGGCCGGTGCCGCCGGCACCGCCCGCACCGGCCGCCGAGGGGCGGCCCCCGGTGCGGGGCGCGGGTCGGGACGGGCGTCGCTGCCCACGGCCGCCGCCGCTGCGGGGCGCGTTCGGGCTCATGTCGGGTCTCCCTGCTGGTGTACGTCGTCTGGCCGGTCTGCGCGGTCCTGCTGGTCCCGGGTCTGGTCCCGGGTCCGGTCCTGGTCCGCCTGGGCGGCGGGCTCCCCGGTCCCCCCGGGCTCCTCGAGCTCGAGGTGCCCGAGCTCCAGCTGCTGGTGCGCCGACCCTCCATCATCCCCCACTCCGGAGCCGCCGCCGACCGCCAGCGGCGGGAGGGACCCGGCGAGCACCTCCCGCGGCTCCAGGTCGTCCAGCGAGACCTCGTCGGGCAGGAACGGCGCCAGCGGCGGCAGGTCGTCGAGGCTGCGCAGCCCCATGCGCTGCAGGAACTCCGGCGTCGTGGCGTAGAGCGTGGCCCCGCTGGTGGCCTCGACGCCCGCCTCGCGCACCAGCCCGCGCGTCAGCAGCGTGCGCATCACGCCGTCCACGCCGACCCCGCGCACGGCCGAGACCCGGGCCCGGCTCACCGGCTGGCGGTAGGCCACGACCGCGAGCGTCTCCAGCGCCGCCTGGGTCAGCTTGGCCGTCTGCCCGTCGAGCAGGAACGCCTCGACGACGTCGGCGTGCTCGGCGCGCGAGTACATCCGCCAGCCCTCGCCGACCTCGCGCAGCTCGAAGCCGCGGCCGGTCTCGGAGTACTCCCCCGCCAGCTCGCGCAGCAGCAGGTCCACCTCGTCGGGCTGCTCCCCGACCGCGCGGGCCAGCGCCTGCACGCCGACGGGCTCGTCGGCGACCATGAGCACCGCCTCGACGGCCGCGCGCACCCGCCGGCCGGGGTCCTCGTCCCGCTCCGCCTCGACCTCCGGGGCCGCCTCCGGGGCCCGCTCGCGCAGCTCCTGCGGCTCCTGCACCTGCTCGCCCACCGATCAGCCCTCTCCCGCGCCCGGCGCGGCGCCCTCGAACTCGTCCAGCCCCGCGGGCACCGCGGTGCCCGCGGCCCCCCGGTCCGCCTCCACGGCCTCGTCCCAGCGCACCGTCAGCACGCCCAGCGCCTCCGGCTGCTCCAGGCGCACCCGCTGCTCGCGGAACAGCTCCAGCACCGCCAGGAAGCGCGCGACGACCACCAGCGTCCCGTGCTCGCCCTCGCCGGCGTCGGCGACCAGCTCCGCGAACGTCGCGCTCCCCTTGCGGCGCAGCCGGTCCACCACCAGCACCGCCTGCTCGCGCACGCTCACCGAGCTGGCGTGCAGGTGGCCGAGGTCGACGACGGGCACCGGCCGCGGCGTCAGCGCCCGCGCCGCCAGGGCCGCCAGCTGCTCCGGGCTGACCGTCAGGACCAGCTCGGGCAGCAGCTTCTCGAAGCGCGGTTCCACCGCGACGGCGCGCGGCACCCGCCGCGAGCTCTCGGCGAAGCTCTCCGCCAGCACCGTGGCCACCTGCTTGTAGGCGCGGTACTGCAGCAGCCGCGCGAAGAGCAGGTCGCGCGCCTCCAGCAGCGCCAGGTCCTCCGGGTCCTCGACCTCGGCCGCCGGCAGCAGGCGCGCCGCCTTCAGGTCCAGCAGGGTGGCCGCCACGAGCAGGAACTCGCTGGCCTCGTCGAGGTCCCAGTCGGCGCCGCCCTCGGCGGCCGCGGACTGCGCCGAGCGGATGTGCGCGATGAACTCGTCGGTGACGGCGGCCAGCGCCACCTCGGTGACGTCGAGCTGGTGCTTGGTGATCAGCCCCAGCAGCAGGTCGAAGGGACCGGTGAAGTTGGGCAGGACGACCGTGAAGGCCCGCCGGCCCGGCTCCGCCCCGCCCTCGGCGGGGGCACTGGTGTCGGCGGCAGCGGTCACGGCCACCACGGTAGCGACCGGACGGACGGGGGCGCCTGCTGCCGACCCTCGTCACCCCCACCCGGTGCGCAGCACGGACGTCGCGGTGCAGGTCGACGACGACGCCCGTCGTCGTGCGCGCCGGCGCTGCCGCAGGTGCTGGAGCTGGCGCAGCTCCCGGGTCCGCCGGAGCGGGCGCGGGCCCCGAGCGCGGTCGGGTGCGCCCGCTGCCCCCGGGCCTGGCCGACCTGCCGCGCGAGCAGGGCGACCGCGTCTCCCGGCCCACCGAGCGGCTGGGCGCGGAGGTCCACCGGCGCCGGCGGCCGCGGGCCGAGCAGGGCTCCGCCTCCGTCGCCGGGCAGCGCCTCCGTCGCCGGGCAGCGCCTCGCCGTCGCCGCGGGGGCGTGGAGGAGCTGCCGTCGATGCACCGGGGACCGGTCCCCGCCCTCGCGCGCCGGCGCACCGGGCTGCTGCTGACCCGGCGCGGCGCGGACGCCGGCGGCCTGTTCGGCCGGCGCCTCCCGCGCCGCGTCCTGGGCGGCCCGGCCGGGCGCGGGCTGCTCGTGCGCGCGGGCGCCGGGGTGGGCGCCGGGGTGGGCGCCGGGGTGGGCGCCGGGGTGGGCACGCAGGTCCTGCTCCCCTGAACGGGTGCGGGTCCTCGGCACGCGCACGGGCGATCTGGAGCCGTCGTGACGGGTTTCACACGGTGCGGAGATCACCGGCGGAGATCATCGCCGGAACGCCGTGGAACGTTACGAAGTTCTAGAGGAGAACCGCTAAAGGCGTGACGGGCCTGGGCCGATCGAGTGAGGGAACCACTCCCCCCGATGGTCTCGACAACTTGGAGCACCCCCCGTGCAGAACCAGAAGCCGCGTCGCCGCTGGCCCTTCGCCCTCGGTGGCGCCACCTTCACCGCCGTCGCCCTCGCCGTCACCCCCGCGGGCGCAGCGGTCAGCGGCCTCATCGGCCCCACCCAGGGCGTGATCCTGGAGGCGCCGAACGGCACCCGCCACACCCTGTCCGTGGACGACGCCGGCAAGATCCTCACCACCCCGCAGAAGAGCACGACCCCCACCACGCCGCCGACGACGACGAAGCCGACCGCCGCTCCGACGACCGCCCCCGCGAAGCCTGCGGCCACCACCACGGTCCAGGCCGAGACCGGCTCGGCGTTCACCTACGCCGGGAACTGGGAATCCGGTGCGAGCGACGAGTTCACCCACCAGTCCGGCGCGACCGCGGTCCTGAAGTTCACCGGAACCCGCGTCGTGCTGCACGGCACCGTCGACGCGCACCACGCGAACGCCACCGTGACCGTGGACGGGAAGGTCCTGGGCCGCACCACCTCCCAGGGCAGCCCCCGCGCCGAGGGTGCGGTCGTCTTCACCGCGGGCGGCCTCGCCGACGGGAACCACACCCTGGTGCTGACCGCGGGCGGGACCTTCTCCCTCGACAAGGCCGTCATCACCGGCACCGTCGTCCCGGGCACCGGGCCGACCAGTTCCGCGCCGAAGCCGTCGACCTCCACGACGAGCTCCGCACCGAAGCCGTCCACCTCCACGACGACCAGCCCGGCGACCCCCGCCAAGAAGGGTTTCGTCACCCGCAGCGGCAGCCGCCTGATGCTCGACGGCCAGCCCTACAAGTACGTGGGCTACAACGCCATCAACCTGTTCGGCTGCACCAACGGGACGCGTCAGCTCACCGACCCCGAGGGCTACTACAAGAACGTCGCGGCCGGCATGACCGACCGCCTCTGGGTCATGCCCGGTGAGGACATGGCCGCCGTCGACCGCGCCGTCGCCGCCGCGAAGGCCAACGACGCCAAGCTCATCATCACCCTGTTCGACGCGCTCGGCTGCAAGGGCCCCAAGTGGGACGCCACCAAGGCGAACTGGGGCACCTACAAGTCCCACGTCGACAAGGTGGTGAACCGCTACAAGGACTCGCCCACCATCATGGCGTGGGAGATCGCCAACGAGCCGCCGAACGACCGCGCCGGTTTCGACCTCATCGGCGGCCACATCAAGTCGCTCGACAAGAACCACCTCGTCGCCAGCGGCACCTCCTCCACGTGGTCGGACTCCGGCATCGCCGGGTTCCGCAGCGCGGCCCTGTCCCCGCACGTCGACATCCTCTCGATGCACGAGTACGACACCATGGTCCCCGGCGCGTCCCCGCACACCGACCGCCACGTCAAGGCGATCCGCGGCACCGACGGCGGCCAGGCCATCAACAAGCCGATCATCATCGGCGAGTTCGGCATCGACGCCAGCCCGACCGGCGGCGGCCGCGGCCAGACCGCGAACAACGGCTGCGTGAGCTTCGCCCAGCGCGCCACCCTGATCCGCCAGAAGACCGACGGCTACCTCTCGATCCCCGAGGTCGCCGGCGTCAACTACTGGAGCGTCGGCCGCGCCGACATCGGCGGCTGCGACTCGTACATGAGCCTGAACGACAAGCAGGGCCTCGACGCCATGAAGGCCGCTTCGGCCAAGTGGAGCGACAACCGCTGACACCTCCGCCCGACCACGTGAGCCGCTCCACCCCGCGAGGGGTGGGGCGGCTCGCGCCGTTCCGCCGGAGGACCGTCAGGACCCGCTGCGGCGGACGATCTCGGCGTACCCGTCGTCGTCCAGGGCGAACGCTCGCCCGGCCACTCCGAGGACCCCCAGGTCCACGCCCCCGCCGGCGTCGCAGCGGAAGCGCCAGCGGGCGTTCGGCACGTCACCGACCACGATCACCGCGAACGGGGTGCGGCCGGCGGCGACGAGGGCGTCCAGGCGCGCGGCGTCGGCGGCCGACGGCGGCCCGGACAGCACGACGACGTGCGGGCGCGGGCGCACCGCCTCCCGGGAGCGCCGGCCGGTCAGGACGCCGTCGATCCCCAGCGCGCGCGCCGTGCGCTCGTGCTCGGCCGCGGTGGACTCCAGCTCGTGCAGCAGGTCCGCCGGCGAGGGGACGTCGGTGACGAACTGCGGTGCCAGCGCCGCGTGCGGGGCGGCGAACCCGACGAGGTGGACGTGCACGCCGTCCGACCACGGGTTCAGCGCCAGTTCCGCGGCCGCCGACAGCGCCAGCGCGCGGGCGGTGCCGTCGTCACCGCCGAGGGCGAGCAGACCCGGTGCGGCCTCCAGGTCCACGAGCAGGTCGCCGTCGCCGACGCGCGCCAGGTCGACCAGCGCCGGGTAGGGCGCCGCCGTCCGGGCCGGGACGGGCGAGGCCAGGGCCGCCGCCTCCAGCGCCGCGCGCTCCAGGGTCCAGGTCCGCCCCTCGCCGCGGAAGGGTTCCGGCACCCGCAGGGTGGGCAGCTCGCCGAAGTGCAGCACGAGGTCGTCCACCTCCAGGCGGACCGCCAGCAGGTCCGGCAGCACCGCGCCCGCGTCGTCGGCGGCGGCGGCCAGCCGGCGCAGCGCCGCGTCGAGGAAGCGGGCGCGGTCGGGGTCGTCCAGACCGCGCACGAGCGGCGCCCGGGGTGCCTGCGCCTGCGAGCGCCGGGCCGCGGCCAGCAGGCCGACCGCCACCAGCCCGCCGCTGAGCACCGAGCGCTCCGGGGTGCCGGCGCCCTCCCCGGCCGGGTCCTGCACCGGGGCGGGGACCGGGGCGGGGACCGGGGCGGGGACCGGGGCGGGGACCGGCAGTGCCGTGCTGCCGCCCACCGCGTCGGCCGGCAGCAGCAGCGTCCACCCGGGCCGGATGAGGTCGGCGTCCACGAGGCGGGAGCCGTCGGGCTGCACCCGGTCGGCGTTCAACGCGAAGATCTCCCGGTAGCGCAGCGGGTCGCCGAGGGTCCGCTCGGCGATGTCCCACAGGCAGTCGTGGTGGCGCCCGTGCGGCGGCTGGACGAGATGGACCACGGGTTCGGACCCGGCCTCCGCCGCGGCCCCCGCCGTGGGGACGCCGTGCCAGCCCGCGTCGGGGACGCCGTGCCAGCCCGCGTCGGGGACGCCGTGCCAGCCCGCGTCGGGGACGCCGTGCCAGCCCGCGTCGGGGACGGCGGCCGCCGCGGTCGCGCCGCTGCGCGCCGCACCCGCCTCGCCCACCGTGCCCGCGCCGTCCGCAGCGGCCGGTGCGCCGACCGTGGCGCTGACGGGCGCGGCGTCGAGGACGGGCACCGCACGGGGCACCCAGACGGCGCCGGCCGCCAGCAGCAGCACGGCGGCGACCAGGCGCTGGGCGAGCAGCTGGTTGGCGCCGCCGAGCGGCACCGCGCGCGGGGAGGCGCCGCGCACGTGGTCGCGGAGCTCGACGCCCACGCAGACGGCGAAGTGCGCCCACACCAGCCACAGGACGACCGCGAGGACGTCGAGGACGGCGGACGCGCTGAGCTCGGCGTCCAGCCAGCTGCGCGAGGGGGGCGTCGACGGCAGCGGGTCGCCGACGAGCTCGACGAGGGCGAGCGGGACGCCGCCGAGGACGGCGAGCAGGACCAGCGCGGCCAGCGCGCCGCGCAGGAGCTCACCGGCGCGCGCCCGGCGGGTCAGCTCGGCGCGCGGCAGCCGCGGGGCGGGTCGCGGTCGGGTGGGTGCTGCTGTGCTCACGGGTGTTCGGCCTCACGGTGCGGGGGTGGCGGGGCGGAGCGGGACGACGAGGGTCTGCACCTCGGTGACGCGCAGCCCGGTCGTGACGGGCAGGGTGACGACGCGCTCGGCGGTCCAGGTGAGCCCGGCGTCCACGCTCACCTCGATGCGCCAGCGCTCGGTGGCCGTCACCTCGAAGGTGTCCGGGGCGTCGTAGCTGTGCCCGCCCGAGGTGCGGCGGTAGGTGGAGGAGCAGATGTCCGGGCCGGTGCGGCGCGTGGCGCCCGCCTCGAGCCGGATCCCTCCCCCGGTGCACGTCACCGGCGGGCTGCCGCCCTCCCCGGTGTCCACCGTCAGCGACTCCAGCACCGCGCGCATCCTCGTGGCGCCGACGCCGATGGTGCGCGCCTGCGCGTCGCCGACGCTGAAGGCGATGGTCTGCCCGATGCGCGGCGAGGTCGACGGCGAGGTGACGAGGGCCCCGCGGTCGATCGAGGCACGCTGCTCGACGCGGTCGGCGTACGCGCGCTGCCCCGGGGTGAGCTCCCACCAGAACCGCAGCCGGTCCGGGTCGTCCGGGGAGAGCACGACGGTCGCGGTGGTGAACCCGGTGCCCCAGCCGGGCAGCAGGGAACCGGGCAGCGGCGGCGGGTCGAGGCAGACCTTCGTGAACTCCTGCGCCGGCGCGGTCGTGGGTGTGGGCACCGGCGGAGGCACCGGAGCCGGCACCGGCGCGGGGGTGGGTGCGGGAACCCCCGTGGGGGTGCCGGTCGGGACGGGGGTCGGGCCCGCCGTGGGGTCCGCCGTGGGGTTCGCGGTGGGGTTCGCGGTGGGGTTCGCGGTGGGAGCGGGCAGGGGCGTCGCCGGGCCGTCGGCGAACGGCACGGCCCAGGTCTTCGGCGTCAGGTCGGTGGACCCCGCGGGCAGCAGCCAGCACGTCGGCGGCGCGCTGCCCTGCAGCAGGTCGGCGTAGCTGCGGGCCCCGCCACCGCCGGAGCAGAGCACCCGGTAGTCCCCGGCGACCGACGACCAGGTGCGGCAGGTGCCCGCGACCCGGTAGCCGTCGGAGGCGGCCAGCGGCCGCGCACCACCGGCCTCGGCGGCCCGGGCGGGCGCGGCCGCGGGACCGCTCGCGACGAGCAGGGCGGCGGTGAGCAGGGCGGCGGTGAGCAGGGCGGCGGGGCGCGCGGGAACCGCCGCGGTGGGCAGGAGCCGCGAGGCGCGCATCAGAACCTCTCCACGACGACGTCGGCGGCCGAGCACTCGCCGCCGTCGGTGACGAGGTCGTCGACGAGCCAGCGCTCGCCCTGGCGCACCACGACCGCGCGGGCGGTGGCGAAGCGGGCGGCGTTCACCGGCTGCCCGCTGGCGCGGTCGACCTGCCAGCCGCGGTCCTGCAGGCACACCTGCAGCGCGACGCGGTCCTCGCCCTCGCGGGTGCTGGTGCGCACCCCGAGCGGGTAGGGACCGGGCATCCGGTCGCCGAGGTTGGCCGCCAGCAGCGGCAGCGCCCACTGCTGGGCGGCCTGGGTGAGGGTGGCGGTGAAGGCGGGCAGCTGCGCGGGGTCGGCGACGCCGGCGTTGACGGCCAGCGCCTGCTCGCGCAGGTAGGCGCGCACGGCGACGGCGGCCGGGTCGCCGTCGTGGACGCCGGTGGACGCGCCGGTGGACGCGCCGGTGGACGCGCCGGTGGACGCGCCGGTGGACGCCGTCGGCGCGGCGACATCGGCGGCACCCGCCGCGGGGACCGGGGCCGCCGGCGGTGCCACGTCGGAGGCGCCGCCGGAGCAGGCGGCGCAGCCGAGGACGGCGGCCAGCACCGCGGCTGCCGCCGCGGAACCCCCCACCGCGGAACCCCCCACCGCGGAACCCCTCACCGCTGAATTTCTCAGCACGAACGCCTCTCCCTGCACGTCACGTCCTCCTCGCTGGTCCCCTCGAAGGGGCGGGCCCGGCCGTCGCCGGCGGCCCGCAGTCGCTGCACGCCGACGATCCCGAGCAGCGTCGTGCGCAGCTCGACCTCGACGTGCGTCTCGACGACGATCCGCCGCCCCAGCGGATCGCCGTCCTCGGTGGTCCCCCGGAAGCAGTGCCGCGGGTCCACGATGGGCGCGCCGGCGGCGGCCGCCGCCTCGCAGTAGGCGTCGACCCGCTCGCGCACCTGCTCCACCGGCAGCAGCCGCAGGTCCTCCGCGTCCAGGTCGATGGCGGCGGCTCCCGCGCGGGCGGCCTCCTCGGCGTAGGCGACGGCACGCGCGCGCGCCGTCAGCTGCCGGGAGGCGTCCACGACCAGCCCGGCGAGCATCAGCAGCACCAGCGCCAGGACGGGCACGGCGGGGGCGATCGACCCCTCCTCGCGTCCTGCCCACCGGCGCGTCACCGCAGTTCCCGGTTGGGGTCCAGCGGGCTGGAGAACGCGCTGCGCACGGTCAGCGAACCCGGCGCACCCGGCAGGCCGAGGTCGGCGACGGAGGAGCTGCACGAGGCCGTCACGGTCACCGGCCGCCCGGCGCGGAACTCTGGGATCCGCTCCACGACCAGCGAGTCGGCGCAGTCGCCGGGCCCGACGGCCGCCTGCAGCACCTGCAGGGCGAGGTGCTGCGCGTCCTCGACCGAACGGGCGGTCGTCGCGCTGCGGGCCGCGTCCCGCACCCCGGCGTCGAGGGTGGCGTTCAGCTGCCCCACCCGGGCGCAGGCCAGCAGCAGCGCGATGAGCAGCAGCAGGGCGGGGGCGACGAGCGTGAACTCCAGCGCCACGCTGCCGCGCTCGCGCTCGGTGGCGGGGTTCACCGGACGCTCCGGAAGCGCTCGGCGGTCCCACCGGCCCGCTGGGTGGTGCGCAGGTCCAGACCGGGCACGAGGCTGATGACGCGACCGGACACCTCCACGGTGACACGGTTGCGCTCGGGGTCCCAGCTCGTGCTCGCCCGCGGTTCCAGCAGCGACTCCCGGCCGATGGTGGTGGCGAACTCCTCCACGTGCCGGCGCACGGCCGGGTCGGCCGCGGCGGCCTGCTGCTCGTCGGTGACGACGCGCAGCTGCGCGACGCCCTCGCGGGCCGCGGCCAGGGCGACCGAGCGCCCGTAGGCCCACAACCCGGCCTGGATGCCGAGGAACACCAGCAGCAGGAACACCGGGGCCAGGAACGCCATCTCCAGCGCCGCAGAACCCCGGTCGCCGCCCACCACCCGCCCGCCGGTCAGCTCCCGGAGGTCTTCCCGCCCGCGCAGGCGTCGCCGACGGCGACCGTCGCGCAGGTCTCCAGCGCCGCGCTCTTGGTCTGCACGATCTTGTAGATCGCGCCGCCGATCACCGAGGCCGCGACCACGACGACCGCCGCGATGATCGCCCACTCCAGCGCCGAGGCGCCGGCGTCGCGACCGCTCGCGGCGGCCCTGCGGGCCCGTGCCGGCAGCGTGCGGGCCAGGCGGGTGAGGAACGTCCCGGAGATCGGGGAGGTGGTGCTGGACAAGGTCGGTCCCTTCGGTGGTGGCGGTCGTGGCGGTCGTGGCGGTCACGACTGGCTCATGAGGTTGGAGACGGCGGGGAAGGCGAGGAACACCATGAACGCGGTGCACAGCAGCAGCTGGGCGACGAGCATGGACTGCGACTTCTCCCCCGCCTCGCCCTCGACGTCGGCCATGTCGCGCCGGCGCATCGTGGCGGCGCGGGCGGCGAGCGAGGCGCGGATCTTGGCGCCGTCGTCGGCGGCCAGCGCGAGGGCACCGGCGAGGTCGGACAGCTCCGGCACGGCGAGCTCGGCGCCGAGCTCGGCCCCGCCCGCCACCGCGACCTCCCCCGCCCTCCCCCCGCCCCCCGCCGCCCCCCCCCCCCCCCCCCCCCCCCGCCCCCCCCCCCCCCCCCCCCCCCCCCCCCCCCCCCCCCCCCCCCCCCCCGCGCCTCCCAGGGGCTGGTGCCCAGCAGGCGGGCGTTGGCCAGCGCCTGGCGGATGCGCACCAGCGCCCAGTAGTCGCTGACCGAGGCCGAGCTCAGCAGCGCCTCCGGCAGGCCGCGCCCGCCGGCCAGGTTCATGGCGACGAGGTCGGAGAACACCCCGACGACGCGGCGGAAGTCGCGGCGGCGGCGTTCGGCGTCCGCGCGCAGCGCCAGGTCCGGCACGAGGAGACCCGCCGCGCCGAGCACCAGGGCCAGCGTCAGCGGCACCCCGCCGGGCAGCGGGACCCCGAACAGCCGCAGCACCGCCCAGCACACCGGTGCCAGCAGCAGCAGGAGCAGCCCGGCGACGACCTTGGTGGCGAGGAACTCCCCCGTGCGGCGGCCGAGGACGGCCAGGTCGGCGCGCGTGCGCCGCAGCCGCCAGCCGCGTTCGCCGCTGAGCACCTCCAGCCGGTCGGCGAGCGCCGCGACGAGGCGCCCGAGGGTGGAGGCGGTGCCGAGCAGGCCACGGCCGGGCGCCGCGGAGGCCGCGGCCTCGGCGGCCGACAGCACCGTGCGCGCCGCCGAGCGGCGCGCGTCGTGGCGGGCGACCTGCACGGCCACCGACGGCTGCGGGCGCACCAGCGCGGCGACCAGGAGCACGACGCCGAGGGCGCAGACCGCACCGCTGAGCAGGGCTAGGTTCACCGGGCCACCGCCTGCGGCCGCCGGGGGGCGCTGCGCTGCGCGGCGGCGAGGAAGCGCTCGTGGGTCTCCACCCGCGCCAGCCGGCGCAACCAGGTGAGGCCGAGCAGGAACAACCCCGCGACGACGAGCAGCGCCAGCTGCCCCGGCACCGAGGAGTACGGGGCCACGTAGTCGCGGTTGAAGACCGCCAGCAGGCCCATGACGCCGAGGACGAGGAGCAGGACGATGCGCACGCTGCGGCGGATGCTGCGCCGGCCGGCCTCGATGCGCCGGCGCACGTCCAGCTCCTCGCGCGTGGAGGCCGCCAGGGCCGTCAGCACGTCGCGCAGGCCGGGCCCGCGCAGACGGGCGTTGAGGACGAGCGCGGCCACCACGACGTCGGCGCTGGGGTCGTCGACGTCGTCGGCGAAGCGCAGCAGCGCCTCGGGCAGCGGTTCGCGGATCCGCAGCCGGTCCACCAGCAGGTTCAGCGAGGGCCGCAGGACCGCCGCCGAGGTGCCGGCGGTGGCCGGGACGGCCTGCTCCAGGCCGATGGCGCCGGCGATGGTGTCGCGCAGCGACTCCGTCCAGGTGGCCAGGGCCTCCAGGCGGGCGATGCCGCGGCCCTCGTCGGCGCTGCCGCCGACGAGGCGGTCCCAGCCGGCGACCAGCAGGCCGATGCCGGCGGCGGCGACCAGCCAGCGGGTGAGCAGCAGCACGAGCAGGCCGGCGACGACGCCGAGCAGCGCCTGCCGGCTGGACCGGGCCGCGGTGCGCCGCCGCCACGGCGGCCGCCCGCCCGCGACCGCGGGACGCCCGAGCAGGCCGAGCACGGCCAGCAGCACGCCCAGCCCGGCGGCCGCACCGGTCGCGGCGACCACGACCTCCGGCGCCAGACCGGGCAGCGGGGCGTTCACGCCCCCCACCGCGTCAGCACGGGGGCGACCCAGCCGGCGGCCTCGAGGTCGGCGGCGCACTGCAGCGGGGCGTGGGCGCGCGCGACGCCGTCGGCGCCGGCGGTGAACACCTCGGAGCTGAGGACGCGGCCGTCGACGCCGGTGACCTCGCGGACGCTGGCCACCACCCGGCGCAGCCCGCCGCCGAGGTGGTAGGTGTTCTGCTTGTCGAGGAAGACCACGAAGTCCACCGCCCCGGCGATGAGCATGTGGCTGGCCTCCACGGGCAGGTGCTCCTCGGCCTGCAGGGCGTAGGTGGCGATGCGGTTGAACACCTCCGCGGAGGAGTTCGCGTGGATCGTCGACAGGGAGCCGTCGTTGCCCTGGCTCATGGCGTTGAGCATCGTGACGATCTCGTCGCCGAGGACCTCGCCGACGATGACGCGGCTGGGGTTCATGCGCAGCGAGCGGCGCACCAGCTCCGCCATCGTGACCCCGCCGACCCCTTCGGAGTTCGGCAGCCGCTCCTCGAAGGCGACGGCGTTGGGGTGCGCCCGCACCTGCTGGTCCAGACCCAGTTCGAGGGCGCGCTCGACGGTGATGAGGCGCTCGTGCGGCGGGATCTCCGCGGCCAGCGCGCGCAGCAGCGTGGTCTTCCCGGAGTTCGTCGACCCGGCGATCATGATGTTCTTGCGGGCGCGGACGGCCGCGCGCAGGAACTGCGCGAGGTCCTCGCTCATCGAGCCGCCGGCCACGAGGTCGGCCAGCGATGCGCTGGAGAGCCGGGCGCGGCGGATGCTCAGCGCGGGGCGCTGGCAGACGCCCATGACCGCCGACAGGCGCGAGCCGTCGGGCAGGCGCAGGTCCAGCTGGGGGTTCGCGGCGTCGAAGGGGCGGCTGGTGAGCCCGACGTTGGAGGCCAGGACCTGCACGAGCTCGACGAGGTCCTCGTCGGAGTCGGCGACCGGCGCCGACAGCTCCTCGCGGCCGTCGGCGTAGCTGACGAAGACGCGGTCGCAGCCGTTGATGTCGACGTTCTCCACGTCGGGGTCCTCCAGCAGCGGCTGCAGCCGGCCCACGCCGAACAGCGCGGCGCCGATGGCCGCGGCGACGGCCTCCTCGGCGGCCGGGGCCAGCGGCGGGCGGCCCGCCTCCATCTCGGCGCGGGCGTGGTCCTCCAGGACCTGCACGACCAGCGAGTGGGCGAACTGCCGCTCGTCGGCGGCGGACATCGGCGCCCGGCCGGCGGCGTCGTCGCGGCGGCGCTGGGCGGAGAGCCGGTCGGCGACCTGCACGCGCAGCCGGCGCACGAGCTCGTGGTCGACCTGCCGCGCCTGGCGACGCCCGTCGTGCAGCCCGGGGGTGAGGACGGCGCTCACGCGGCCTCCTCCGCGGTGCCCGCGCGCCGGGAGCGCGGTCCGGCGCCGGCGGCGGCGGCGAGCGCGCCCACCAGGGTGCGCCCGGCGCGCACCAGGGCGGTGCGCTCGGGCCGGGCGGTGCGGGCCCCGTCGAAGACGGCGGCGCCCGCGGGGTCCAGCGGCAGCCGGCCGAAGTCGTCGACACGGTCGCCGGCGGAGCGCAGCAGCCGGCCCACCTCCTCGTCGCCGCGGTGCGGTGGACCGACGCGGACGACGCCGAGGCGCGGCAGCAGCCCGTCGGCGCGGCGCAGCGAGGTGGTCAGGGCGCGCAGCCGCTCGCGGGCGTGCAGGACGCCGCTGACGTCGGCGCGGACGACGAGCACCACCACGGCCGACTCGCGCAGCAGCGGGAGGACGAGCGGGTCGGCGCCGAGCCGGCCGGCGTCGACGACCACGTCGACGGCCTCGCGCCGGCGGCCGAGCTCGGCGGCCGCGGCGGCCAGCGCCGGCCAGGCCGGGCCCGCCGCGACGGCCTGCTCGGGCGTGCCGAGCCCGCACACGGCCTGCGCACCGCCGGCCAGCTGCTGCGCCTGCGCGAGGACCTGCTCGGCGCCCAGGCCGCGGCGGGCGGCCGTCAGCAGCGGCAGCAACCCGCGGTCGGCGTCCAGGACGCCGCCGTCGGCGGCCGGGACGCGGGCGGCCACGTCACCGCCGGCGGGGTCGGCGTCCAGCAGCAGCGCCGGGCGCGGCCACAGCGCCGTCGTCAGCAGCGCGGTCGTCGTCACGCCGGGGGAACCCTTGGCGGAGCAGAGGGAGACGATCGCCACGGCCTACTCCCGCACCAGGTCGACGGGCGGGGTGGTGGCGTCGGCCAGGCGCACCAGGGCGACCTGCCCGGCGGCGGCGGCCGCCACGACCTCCGCCGCACCGGACGCGGGCACGAGCAGCGAGACGCCGCCGCCGTCGGCGCTGCCGCCGGCGGCGACGACGCGGGCGGCCTCCAGCAGGACGGTGCCGGCGGGCTGGCCGCTGACGGTGCTCGAGCCGTCACCGGCGACCAGGTAGGCGCGCACGACGTCCCCGGCGCCGAGCGCGTCGCTGGGCCGCTGCTCGGGGCCGAGCACCACGCCGACGACCGCCGCGTCGGCGGGCACGGTGCCCCCGGCCAGGAACATCGTCCGGTTGACGAGGGTGTCGGCGGGGATGCGGGCGGTCGCGTAGGTGCCCACGAAGTTGCGCAGGGCAGAGGCCGGCACCACGGCCGCACCGTCGGCGGCGACCCGTGCGACGCCGAGGTCGTCGGCGCCGACCTGCTCGCCGGGGCGATCTCGTGGCGGGCGACGAGGACGTCGACGCGGTCGCCGCTGCGGTGCACCACGAGAGCGCTGCCGAGCGCACCGGCCACGACGAGGACGAGGCCGGAGGCGACGAGGGCGGGTCGCCGCTCGCGCACCGGTCCGGGCAGGCGGGCCGGTGCGGCCCCGGGGTCCGGTGTCGGCCGGGACGGCTCGCGCAGCGTCGAGCGCGCAGCTGCGGTGGGTGGCATGCCGACGACCGTGGCACGCACCCCGCGGCGCGGAGGTGACCGTGGGCCACGCCTTGCGCCGTTCGGGGCCGCTGCGTCACCCGCTTCGCGCAGGCTCCGAGGACGCTGCGTCGTCGCTTCGGGTGAAGCGCCCCGACGGTGGCTGGATCCGGTGGAGGGGCCGGCGCGGGCGGTGGGGCCGGGCCGGCCCCACCGCGGCGTCAGCGGTCGGCGAGGTCCGCCGTGCGGCTGCGCCCCTGCTCCGGCACGGCCGGGCCGCCCTCGAGCGCCGTGAGGTCCAGCTCGCGCTGCAGCGCGGCGGAGACCAGCTGCGCCACGCGCTCCACGCGCGGGTCGCGCAGGATCGACATGTGCTCCCCCGGGACCTCGACGACGACGGCGTCGGGTCCCAGGTGGGTGGCCCACTGCCGGCGCGCACCCGCGTCGACGTCGTCGGCGGCCACGACGACGAGCGTGCGGCCGCGGTAGACCTCGGTGGTGTAGCGCCGCTGCAGGAAGTTGCCCTGCCGGAAGAAGCGGATGTAGTGCCCCAGGCCGGAGTGGGCCTTGATGCCGGTCAGCGCCAGCGAGGCGCCCTCCTTCACCTTGGCGAGCAGACCGGCGTGCTCGAGCGCCGGCATGAGCGAGGGGTCGGGCGGGAAGGAGTCCAGCACCGCCAGCAGCTCGACGTCCTCGCCCGCGCGCCGCAGCTGGTGGGCCATCTCCAGGGCGACGAGGCCGCCCATGGAGTGCCCGGCGAGGCGGTAGGGGCCCTGCGGCTGCTGCTCGCGCACCGTCGCCACGTGCCGGCGGGCGATGCGCTCGACGGACCAGTCCGGCAGCGCGCGGTTCTCCAGGCCGTTGGCCTGCAGGCCCAGGACCGGCACCCCGGGGGTGATGCGCTGGGCCAGGGTGCGCAGCGCGAGCGCGGCGCTGCCGGCCCCGGCCACCACGAACAGCGGGCGCTCGGAGCCCTCGGCGCGCAGCGGCACCAGGGTCGGGCGGGAGCTGCGCACGGTGGAGCGGGCGGCGGCCGCGAAGGCGGCGACCGTCGGCGCCGCGGCCAGGGTGGCGGTGCCGATGGGGGCCAGCGCGGCGTCGCCGAGCGCCTCCATCCGGCTCACGAGCGCCTCCGCGGCCAGCGAGTCGCCACCGAGCTCGAAGAAGTCGTCGTGCACGGAGAGGTCCTCCAGCTCCAGCACGGCGCAGAACTGCTCGTGGACGATCTCCTCCCAGCTCGAGCGCGGCACCTCGTAGGGCGCGCTGCTGCGCGGGGGCTCGGGCAGCCGCGAGCGGTCGAGCTTGCCGCGCTCGGTGCGCGGCAGCGCGTCCAGGAACACCACGTGCTCGGGGACCATGTGCGAGGGCAGGTTCTCGCGCACGACGGCGCGCACGGCGGAGGCCTGCGGGCGCGGGCCCTCCGGGACGACGTAGGCGACCAGCGACATCCGGCCCGTGCGCGGGGACGGGCGCCCCACGACGAGCGCCTCGCGCACGTCGGGCTGCGCGAACAGCAGCGCGTCGACCTCACCGGGTTCCACGAGCAGCCCGCGGATCTTCACGCTGTGGTCGCTGCGGCCCAGCAGGCGCAGGCAGCCGTCGGCGCCCAGCGTGCCGACGTCGCTGGTGCGGAAGGTGCGCGAGCCGTCGGGGTTGTCGGTGAACACCTCGGCGGTCTTGTCGGGGGCGCCGAAGTAGCGCCCGCCCAGCCAGCGGGAGGTGAGCACGACCCGGCCGGTGCCCTCGTCGGCGAGGGTGCCGTCGGCCAGCTCCACCTGCAGCCTGGCGCCGGGCACCGCCCACCCGACGGGGGTGGCGCCCTCGGGGGCCTCGTCGTCGCCGCTGATGGCGTACTCGGCCATCAGCCACGTCTCGGTCGAGCCGTAGCGGTTGCGCACGACGCACTCCGGGCCGACGGCGCGGCGGATCGCGGCGAGCTCGGCGCCGTGGACGGTCTCGCCCGCCATCGTCACCGTCCTCAGGCCCTCCAGGCGGCCCCGCGGGCCCAGGGAGGCGACGACGCCGCGCAGGATGGCCGGGGAGGCCAGCAGCACGTCCGCGCCCACCTCGCGCACGAAGTCCGGCAGCTGGGCCACCGAGCGGCGGCGCGGGTCGAACAGCTCCAGGCGCGCCCCGGCCAGCAGCCCGCCGAGCGTCGGCGTGACGCCGGCGCTGAAGGCCATCGGCAGCAGGTGCACCACGACGCTGCCGGCGGGGTAGGCACCGGTGCCCTCGGAGTTGACCCACGTGTCGTGCAGGATCGAGCGGTGGTCGCAGGCGACGCCCTTGGGCGCGCCCGTCGAGCCGGAGGTGTAGACGATCACCGCGGTGTCGTCGGGGCCGGCGGGCGAGCCGAGCAGGCTCGTCGCCGCCTGGAGGTGGTCCGGCCAGCGGCCGGGGTCGGCGTCCGGGTCGACGACGGTGGCGGCGACCTCGGCGGCCGTGCCGGCGCGCGCGGCGTCGGAGACGACGAGGTCCGCACCGGCCGCCTCGACGTAGTGGCGCAGCCGGGCGGCCGGCGTCGTCGGGTCGAGGATGACCACGGGGTGGCCGGAGGCGATGACGCCGACGATCGCGGCCACCGCCCCGACGTCGTGGCCGCGCAGGACCGCCACGGGCGTGCCCGGCGCCTGCCCGGCCTCCAGGACCGCCGCGCGCACCAGCGCCGCCCGGCGCAGCAGGTCGGCGCCGGTCAGGCGGTCGGTGCCGTCGGCGACGACCACGTGCTGCGCGAGCGCCAGCGCGACCTCGACGATGCGCGGGACGAGCTGCCCCTGCGCGTGCTCCTCGGAGAACCTCGTGAACCCCTCGTCCACGGCGTCCGCCCCAGCGTGTCCCCCCACGGGTGCGCCCCCTCCCCCGACCGGAGCACGGAACTCCGGTCACGTGTGGCCCGAACCATAGCCCGTTGGAGCTCGCTCGGACGGCGCATCCGGGACGGGGAACGGCGATGACCGCCGCTCGGGCGCCGAGGATCGACGCAGAGCGCCGGAGGGTTCACGCGCAGCGACCGAACCTCCCGTCCGGCGGCGGTTCACGGCCCGCGATCCCTTACGCCGCGGCAGGTCGCGCCGGGCGCCGGCGAGCACCGGCACCCGCGCGGTTCAGGCCGCGTCGCCCCGCGCGACGAGTTCGCGGGCCAGCTGCCGGTAGGCCTCGGCACCCGGGTGGGTGGCCGCGTAGGTGGTGATCGGCTCGGCGGCCACGGTGGCGTCCGGGAACTTCACGGTGCGGCCGATGACGGTGTGGAACACGTCGTCGCCGAAGGCGTCCACGACGCGGTTGACGACCTCGCGGCTGTGCAGGGTGCGGCCGTCGAACATCGTCGCGAGGATGCCGTCGACCTCCAGCGCGGGGTTCAGCCGCTCCTGGACCTTCTCGATCGTCTCCACCAGCAGTGCCACGCCGCGCAGGGCGAAGAACTCGCACTCCAGCGGGATGAGCACGCCGTGCGCGGCGGTCAGCGCGTTCACCGTCAGCAGCCCCAGCGAGGGCTGGCAGTCGATGAGCACGACGTCGTAGTCCGCCAGCGCCGGGCGCAGCGCGCGCGCCAGCACGCTCTCGCGGGCCACCTCCCCCACCAGCTGCACCTCGGCGGCCGACAGGTCGATGTTGGCCGGCAGCAGGTCCAGCCCGTCGATGCCGGTCTCGCGGATGACCTCGCGCACGTCGGTGCCGCGCTCCATGAGCAGCTGGTACACGGTCTTGTCGAGCTCGTGGGGGTTCACGCCCAGGCCCGCCGACAGCGCCCCCTGCGGGTCGAAGTCGACCAGCAGCACCCGCCGGCCGTACTCCGCGAGCGCGGCCCCCAGGTTGATCGTCGTCGTCGTCTTGCCGACGCCGCCCTTCTGGTTGCACATCGCGATGACCCGCGCGGGACCGTGGGAGGTCAGCGGCGGCGGCACGGGGAAGACCGGCACCGGGCGGCCGGTGGGACCGTCCTGCGGCCCCAGCTCGATCTGGCCCTGCACCCCGCGGGGACCCGCGGCGGCCTGCTCGGCGGCCTGCCCCGCGGCCTGCTGCGCCGGTGGCTCGTCGGGTCGCTCGTCGGGTCGCTCGGCGGTCCCGGGCACGGCGTCCACCGGTGCCGCGGGCACCTCAGCGGGCTGCTCCACCGGTCGCGGCACCGCTCCACCGGCACTCGACGGCGTCCAGGGCGCGGGCGGGGGGAACTCGCTGGTCACGGAGGTGCACGTCCTCGGGCTCGTCGGGTCGGGCGCTGACGGGGTGACCTTAGTCGCCCGCCGCGCCGAGCGACGCGCTCGGGTCGTGCGGGCGCGGGCGCCCGCCGGCACGCACCTCGCGCAGCGGTTCGGCGCCCAGGAGCGTGTAGACCTGCGTGGTGGTGACCGAGGCGTGCCCGAGCAGCTCCTGCACGGCGCGCACGTCGGCGCCGCCGCGCAGCCGGTGGGCCGCGAAGGAGTGGCGCAGCGTGTGCGGGGAGACCGCGCGGGCGATGCCCGCGCGGCGCGCCGCGGACTGCAGCACGGCCCACGCGCTCTGGCGCGACAGCCTGCCGCCGCGGCTGTTGAGGAAGAGCGCGGGCGTCGCGCGGCCGGCCGCCGCCAGCTGCGGGCGCGCCCGCAGCAGGTACTGCTGGAGGGCGTCGAGGGTGCGGGCGTCGACCGGCACGACGCGCTCCTTGGTGCCCCCGCCGTGCAGGCGCACCACCCCGCTGCGGCCGAGCACCCGCGACGAGACGTCGTCGAGGTCCAGCCCGACGGCCTCGCTGATGCGCGCGCCGCAGCCGTAGAGCAGCTCCAGCAGCGCCCGGTCGCGCAGCGGCACCGGCGACCGCGCCCCCTCCCCGCCCGGGCCCGCCACCTCCAGCAGCCGGGTGACCTCCTCCACCGTCAGCGCCGCGGGCAGCCGGCGCGGCGGCGCGGGCGGGCGCACCAGCACCGCCGGGTCGGCGGCGCTGCGCCCCTGCGCGTGCAGGAAGCGGTGCCAGCCCCGCACGGCCGAGGCGGCGCGGGCGGCCGAGCTGGCGGTGAGGGCGGCCCCGCCGTCGGAGCCGGAGCGCAGCGCCGCCACGAAGGCGCTGACCGCGGCCTCGTCGACCTCCCCGGCCTCGCGCACCCCGCGGGAGGCGAGGAAGCGCACGTAGCGGCTCAGGTCGCGCCGGTAGGCGCCCAGGGTGTTCGGCGACAGCCCGCGCTCCACCTGCAGGTGGCCCAGGTAGTCGACGACGGCCGACCGCAGCGCGCCGTCGTCGGCCGGCACGGGCGGGCCACCCTCGGCGGCGACGGGTTCGGCGGACACCCGACCGACCCTAGGGGACGACCTCGGCGGGCCGCGTGCACCGACGCGCGTTCAAGGTCGTCACCCGTTCGGCCGACACGGCGTGCATGCGAGCGCCCAGGACCACCCCGACCGGCGTCGAGCGCCGGTTCGGCGACGACGAGATCATCGTGACCAAGACCGACCCCAGGGGCGTCGTCACCTACGCCAACGACGTCTTCCTGCGGGTCTCGGCGATGCGCGAGGCCGACGTGCTGGGGCAGCCGCACAACCTCATCCGTCACCCCGCCATGCCGCGCGGGGTCTTCGACCTGCTGTGGGAGACGCTGCGGGAGGGCCGGGAGATGTTCGCCCTGGTGCTCAACCTGGCCGCCGACGGCGCGCACTACTGGGTCCTGGCGCACGTCACCCCCAGCACCGGCGCCTCCGGGCAGCTCACCGGCTACCACTCCAGCCGCCGCGTGCCACCGCCCGCGGCCGTCGCCGCCGCCACGGCGCTCTACGCCGAGATGCTGCGCGAGGAGTCCCGCCACGCCCGCCCGGCGGACGCCGTGCGGGCCTCCCGCGCGCTGCTGGAGCAGCGCCTGGCCGCGACCGGGCGCACCTACGAGGAGTTCGTCTGGTCGCTGCTGCCGGCCGGGGCGGCGGCGTGAGGCGGCGCCGGCAGCCGGCGGCCGCCGCGAGCGGGCACGAGGACGCCCTGCGCACCCTGGCCGACGTCGCCACCCGCGCCGCGGCCGGGGACCTGGAGGCCCGCGTGCCCCACCTGGGCGACGACGAGCTGCTGGTCGCCCTGCGGACGGCCTTCAACCACCAGCTGGACATGACCGACGCGTTCGTGCGCGACGCCGCCGCCACGCTCACCGCGGCCAGCCAGGGACGCTTCCACCGCCGCTTCCTGCTGGGCGGCACGCGCGGCGCGTTCCGGCGCTCGGCGACGGTCATCGACGCGGCCCGCCGGGCCAGCGCCGCCACGGCCGCCGAGCTGGAGCAGGCCGCCGCGGCCCGCCGCTCCATCGCCGACGAGCTGGAGTCCACGGTGCTCACCGCCTCGGCGCAGGTCAGCGCCGCGGCCTCGGGAGCGGGCCAGAACGCCGCCGAGCTGGCCCGCACCGCCCGCGACGCCGTCGAGGAGGCCCAGCGCGCCGTCGAGGCGGTCGCCTCCCTGCGCGCGGCCTCCGCGCGCATCGAGGAGGCGGTGCAGCTCATCGAGAAGGTGGCCGCCCAGACGCGGCTGCTGTCGCTGAACGCCACCATCGAGGCCGACCGCGCCGGCGAGGCCGGCGCCGGCTTCGGCGTCGTGGCGGAGGAGGTCAAGCGGCTGGCCGACCAGGCGGCCCGCTCCAACGCCGTCATCGCCGGTCAGGTCGCCGACTCCCAGCGGGCCACGGCCGAGGCGGTGGCCGTCATCGAGGGCGTCGCCGCGCGCATCGAGGGCATGGACGCGCAGGTCGGCGCGATCACCGACGCCGTCAGCGGCGGTGCCGGCACCACGGGCCTGTCCGAGGTCGCCAGCCTGCTGCAGCAGCAGGTCAGCGGCCTGGTCACCACGGTCCGCGGCGCCTGACACCGCCGCCCGGGTCAGCCCTGCGGGCGGATGAGCCCGCTCGGCCACGGGGTGTCGGCCGGGCGCAGGCTGCTCCAGCCGCCCGCCTTGGCCGCCTGCAGCGCGAGGACGCCGATGACGCTGCCGGGGTTGGCCAGCCGTCCCGCCAGGACGGCCTGCACCGCCTGCTCCAGCGGCACGCGCACCGGCACGAGGTCCTTCTCCTCGTCCTCGCGCGCGTGGCGCTGATCGGCCGGCACCGCGGACAGCCCGCGCGCCAGGTAGATCCGGTTGCCCTCGCTGGAGCCGCCCGGGGAGTTGAACCAGTCCACGACGACCGCCCAGTCGCCGGCGACCAGGTCCGCCTCCTCGGCGAGCTCGCGCTGGGCGGCCTGCAGGGGCGGTTCACCGTCCACGTCGAGCAGGCCCGCGGGCAGCTCCCACAGCTCCCGGCGCACCGGGTGGCGGTACTGCCGCACGAACAGCACGTTCTCGTCGTCGTCGAGGGCCAGGATCGTCACCGCCCCCGGGTGGCGCTGCACGTCGCGCACCACGGTGCCGCCGTCGGGCAGCTGCACCTGCTCGCGCACGACGTCCCACACGTGGCCGGTGAAGACGACCTCGGTGGAGACCAGGGACCGCTGCACGGGCGTGTCGGCGAGCTCCTCGCCCGAGACGACCGGGACGTCCAGCTCGGCGGGGAAGCTCACGCCGTGACCTCCGACAGCTCGGCGTCCGCGGCGTCGACGGCGGTGACGGCCTCGACGTCGGCGGCGGGCTCGGGCTCCACGTCGAGCAGCTGCTCCTCGCGCTGGCGGCGCAGCGCGGCGGCGACCAGACCGGAGAACAGCGGGTGCGAGCGGGTCGGGCGGGACTTGAACTCCGGGTGCGCCTGGGTGCCCACGTAGTACGGGTGGACGTCCTCGGGCAGTTCCACGAACTCCACGAGCTCGCGGTCGGGGGAGGTCCCGGAGAAGACCAGACCGGCGTCCGACAGCTGGCCCCGGTAGGCGTTGTTCACCTCGTAGCGGTGCCGGTGGCGCTCGGAGATCCGCTCGCTGCCGTAGGTGGAGGCGACGACGGAACCCTGCTGCAGCAGCGCCTCGTAGGAACCCAGCCGCATGGTGCCGCCGAGGTCACCCGCACCGGAGACGATGTCCTTCTGCTCCTCCATCGTCGCGATGACCGGGTGCTCGGCCGCCGGCTCGAACTCGGTGGAACTCGCCCCCGCCAGGCCGACGACGTTGCGCGCGTACTCGATGACCATGCACTGCAGGCCCAGGCACAGCCCCAGGGTGGGGACGCCGTTCTCGCGGGCCCACTTCAGCGCACCCAGCTTGCCCTCGATGCCGCGCACCCCGAAACCGCCGGGGACGCAGATCGCGTCCACGCCGTGCAGGTGCTTGCGGGCGCCCTCGGGCGTCTGGCACTCGTCGGAGGGCACCCAGCGGATGTCGACCTTGGCGTCCTCGGCGAAACCACCGGCCCGCAGCGCCTCGGTGACCGACAGGTAGGCGTCGGGCAGGTCGATGTACTTGCCGACCAGGGCGATCTCGACCCGGCGGCGCGGGTTGTGCACCCGGCGCAGCAGGTCGTCCCAGGTCGACCAGTCCACGTCGCGGAAGCTGAGGTTCAGCTTGCGCACGAGGTAGGCGTCCAGGCCCTCGCGGTGCAGGACCTTGGGGATGTCGTAGATGGACGGGGCGTCGACGCAGGCGACCACGGCCTCGTCGTCGACGTCGCACATCGAGGCGATCTTGCGCTTGACGCTGTCCGGGATCTCCCGGTCGGCGCGGCAGACGACCGCGTCGGGCTGGATGCCGATGCTGCGCAGCGCCGCCACCGAGTGCTGGGTCGGCTTGGTCTTCAGCTCACCGCTGGGACCGATGTAGGGCACCAGGGAGACGTGCACGAAGAACACGTTGTCGCGGCCGATCCGCTGGCGCACCTGGCGGGCGGCTTCCAGGAACGGCAGGGACTCGATGTCGCCGACGGTGCCGCCGACCTCGGTGATGATGACGTCGATGTCCTCGCGGGCCTGCGCGCGCATGCGCTCGACGATCTCGTTGGTGATGTGCGGGATCACCTGGACGGTGTCGCCGAGGTACTCCCCGCGGCGCTCCTTGGCGATGACCGCGGAGTAGACCTGCCCCGTCGTCACGTTCGCCGAGGCGTCGAAGCGGACGTCGAGGAAGCGCTCGTAGTGGCCGATGTCCAGGTCGGTCTCGGCGCCGTCGTCGGTGACGAACACCTCGCCGTGCTGGAACGGGTTCATCGTGCCCGGGTCCACGTTGATGTACGGGTCGAGCTTCTGCATCGCGACCCGCAGACCGCGGGCTCGGAGGAGACGACCGAGGCTGGACGCCGTCAACCCCTTGCCGAGGGAGCTGGCCACCCCCCCGGTGACGAAGACGTGCTGGGTGGTGGGTTCAGGTGCGCTGCGGTTCGCCACGGAGTTCGATCGTACCCGACGCCGGGCTCGTGCGCGGTCAGCGCCGCCTCGCGCGGGCGTGCGCGGACACCACCTGCTCCAGGGCCTCGTCGGCGCCGGGCAGGGCGGCGGCGCGCCGGCGCGCCG